>JANWIB010000027.1 GCA_025450155.1 Sphingobacteriaceae bacterium | reverse complement strand
CCTGACATTTGAGATAGATATTGCCGATTTTTGTTCCCGGTTTCAATTAGAACCGCTTAAAACGCTAAATGGCCTCAAGTTCTTAGAACGGGATGAATACCTTACCCTGAGCGAAAGCGTGTTTTTGCCATCGCGGTTAAAGATTGCAGTTTCGCCCGAAGAGATTTATCATTTTCAAATCGAACATGCTGTATACGACCCTTTCATAAAAACGCTGCTTCGCTCTTACGGCGGATTGTATGAACAATATGCTCCGATTAGGGAATCGGATATTGCCAAAAGAACCGGAATGCCCTACATGCAGGCCATAGAAACGCTTAAAAAGCTGGAGGCGATGGAAATAGTCAGTTATTTGCCGCAAACCGATAAACCGCAAATTCAGTTTACCAGACCCCGGGTAGATTCGATTCACTTGCACATTGATGTTAATTATATGAAAGAGCGGCAACAGATTATGACTGGGCAGGTGAATGCCGTTATTCGCTATGCCGAAGTGAAGCAGTGCCGAAGCAGGCAATTGTTGGCCTATTTTGATGAGCAGCAGGTGGAGGCCTGTGGGATTTGTGATGTTTGCCTGGAAGATAAGCGTAAAGAGAAGCAGGATGAAATAAGTGCTGCCATTATAGTTGAAGTCAGGACTTTATTAATGGGGGAAGTGCGTTTAACTTTGGATGAATTGGTTTCAGCACTTCAATCAGGAAATGAAAAAGAACGCCTTGTTGTTATTAGAACCTTGTTGGATGCCGGGACGATAAAAAGTGATGGTATGTATTACTATATTTAATTCTATAGTAAGAAAGATTATGACAAAAGCTCTGGAAGCATTTTATAAAGATTATTTACACGCTAATTCCTGGGCGCAGCGTAAAGACGGTCCACCGCTTTCCCTGTTGGATAAGCTCAATCCACAAGAAAAAGAGATAGCCGAAGAAGAACTCATTAATCAGGCAAGTGTGGGTGATGCATGGCCAATTATAGGACTGGGATATTTAAAATCAAAATTAGCTCTGGATAAGTTATATAACTTGCTTGATAGCGGTTCTGAAGGAATAAAAGTTATCATCTCTCATGCTATCTTTCAAATAAACAATGATCCTGAAATGATTGAAATCGCGATAAAAGAGACAGAGAAACTTAAAGAATGGTATGAAATTATAGATATTTTATATATGCTCCCTGATTTTAATGATAGTAGAGTGAATAACCTGCTTACTAATTTCTGTAATCATAAAGAGGATTTGGTTGCATATAATGCCAGGAGAGCATTAGGGCTACCGACTTAAAAAAGAACAATTTAGGAAGCTTATCAATTTGGCATAATAAAACGTATGCTTCGTCTATCCAAAATATAGTTATCTTTAATTTCATCAATTTGTAACCAATTAGTACAATTCGTTGTCTAATCAAAAAAATAAATCAATGTGAAACTACTCTGTGCACACTATGCAAGCATATGGGAGTTTCATCATCATTAAAAAAGGATTAATACGATGAAAAAAACGACTACTTTTTTTTTAGCGCTGGTATTCTTATTCAGCGCTTTGGCATGTAATAATGTGGATTGTGTAAACGGTTCGGGAAAACAAACTACAAAAACCCGCAATGTGGGGCCTTTCTCAAAAATTCAGGCAGGAGGTTCTGTAAAAATTGTTTTAAAGCAAGATTCCATTCAGGAAGTGAAGATTGTTGCTGATGATAATATCCAGGAACGTATTAAAACCCGGGTAAGTGGTGATGCCTTGATATTTGAGATGGATGGAAATTTTTGTAATTCGGGGCCCATCACCTTATACATTACATCAAAAAATATGACCGGAGTTTCCACATCGGGATCGGTTGAGCTGAGCAGTGCAGGTAAGATTAATACCACGGATTTTGAACTTGATTTAAGTGGGGATAGTAAAGTAAACCTGGATATTAATGCTGCCAATATGATTACCGAAGCCAGCGGATCATCTACTATTTTGTTAAGAGGACAGGCGAGTAATCATCGTGTAGAATTAAGTGGTGAGGGAAATATAGAGGCGTTAGATTTTGTAGTAGGAAACTATAAGATTAATACTTCCGGTTCCAGCGAGATGCGTATCAATGTATTAAGTAATTTGGATGTACAATCTAGCGGAGCAAGCGAAATTGCCTACAGGGGAGCGCCAAAATATATCAACAATGATAAATCTGGAGCTTCAACCCTTAAAAAAATCGAATAATAAATTTCACATAAAATTGTGTTAATCTTTTTTAACCAGGAATCTTCTCCTATCCGTATTCCTGTTTTTCCTTAAGTTTAAGTAGCCTTAAGCCAATCGGGTATCTCCATGCCCGATTTAATTATTCATTTCCCTCAAACTCTTGAGTGTCTTGTGTTGTTATTAACTGAAATCTTCCTAAATCAATTCATTATGAAAAAAACCCTTACTTTTTTGGTTCGCCGGATTTTTAAGCGGATAAAACCGGTACATGCTTCTAAAAAATTGTGCCCATATGATCAAATAAATGATGTGCCTATATTTATTTGATTACTAAACTTGCAAATAGATTTTATCTTTGATAATGATAACGAACACCAGATGTAGTTATCAAAACAGAATATGCGGCTACGAGAGGGACAGTATTTTGGCGAGGTAATTAAGAGTACTGAAAACGATTTTGTTAAATTTAATCTGACCCGGAACGAGCCTTTTGCTGCCATTAAACAGCACTATCATCAAATGATTATTTAAGCGTCTTAGTCAAAGGCGCTAACGATTCAGATAAGTTTTGACTTAGCTAGCTAACTCAATCTCTTCTCCATCTGCTGGAATGATACATCTTCCGTATTCCCCAGCCTCTTTAAGCGCTTGTTTCAAGTCATCACGTTTCAAATAACAATGGTTAAGCGCTTCCATATGTACACAGATTATTTTTTTTGCTTTACTTATCCGGCAAACTTCAAGTACATCCGGTTTATCCATTATAATTGGATCACCCATATCAAATTTTGCCCCGCCAGCGTTTAATACAATAAATTCTGGTTGATGTAGTTGAATAGCCTCCGCTACTTCTTTACACCAAATCGTATCACCGGCAATATATAATGTCAGTTTCCCATCTTTAATTATAAAGCCGGAAACAGGAGCCATTTTTTCGCCGATCTCACCTTTCCCATGATGTCCTTTCGTTCTGGTAATGCTTATCCCTTCAAAAGAGGTAGTGTCCTGAACACTTTTGATATTGGTGAATCCCTGTTTTTTAAATTTTGCTTCATCTTCAGGCTGTCCCATAATCAACTTATCCTTAGGAATAAGTTGTTGCGCAGAAATATCCCAGTGATCATTGTGGGTGTGTGTAACAAGCACTGCATCTGAAGAGCTAATAATCTTTTCAAGTTCTTTTTCCCCAATCGGCAAATCAACCGTAGGATTCCGTATACCATTGCTTGTCCATATTATTGGATCATAGGTACTTTTAGGAGCTAGAAGTGGGTCTATTAATAGCTTTTTATTATTGATCTCGATAAGCAGGGTAGCGTTTCGTAGTAAGCGTATTGTCATATTCTTTTTCTTTTCTTGTGATGATGAGTAAAGAGGACTAATGGCAGTAAATGCAGCCATAAGCGAAATTTTTTTGATAAAGTCTTGTCTTTTCATTGCGGGCAAATTTTCTCAATATTATATTCAAACTCATCACAACTATGTAAACAAAAATTAATTAAAATGTAAAAAGCACGAGCGAGATGACCCGTGCTTTCTACTTAAAATAATTACAAATTTAGATTACAGATAAGATATTTCTTCTGGTTCTTTAGCTGTTTCCTGTCCACGTTCCCAGTTAATTTTTCCAGAGAAATGCATTAATAACGCCACCGTAATAAATAAGCCAATGCTTCCGAAAAGAAGAGCCATATCCTGCAATTGAATAATCGTATAAATAAAACCATAGAAGATACTTAGAATAATAGCAAAGATTAAGGCTATCTTCTTATTCTTCAGTAAGGATGCGATAAATACACTCACCAGTACAATGGTAGCAACAGATGCAATAAGGTATGCAAACATAAAGCCAACCTGTTCTGTGAAAGAAAGCAGGAGCGTATAGTAGATAATCATAGCCGAACCTATCAATACATATTGCAGTAGATGTATTTTAGTTTTCTTTAGCAATTCGGTAAAAAAGAGCGAAACAAAGGTTAAGAGGATTACAAGAATAGCATATTTCGCTGACCGCATGGTCTTTTGATACTGGTCTACAGGTAATATAAATTTTACTCCAAATACCGCTTCCTGGCTTTTTGCAGAAGTTAATGAAACGTCATCGCCAACCCATTGCTGTGGAAACGGCCTGTTGAAATAAGGCATTTTCCAAAAGGCCGAAAAGTTCTTTTCTGATATCTTCCGGTCTTCAGGCAAATAACGCCCGGTAAAACTGGGGTTATTCCATTTTCCATTAATTTTAACCGTAGTACTTTTACCTAAGTGCATAAAACTTAATTCACTGCTGCCGCGTATGTCTAATTCAAAGTTGAAACTTAGAGCCGTATTTTTTTTAGTGCTCAAATCGGGTAAAATAACCAGGTTATTACTAAATAATTTTACCGAAGCAAAATCTGGCTCCACATGATAAGATGAGTCGGAAAGACGAACAATCGGATTATTCTTCAGTCCTTTCAGATCGCTTAATCCGATGACAACTTTTGCTTTGTCCCAAAGGATCATAGTTGGATCTATTCCTGATTTTTTTAGTTCTAGCGGACTGAATTTACCTTGTACCTGAATTTTTGTATTATAAACTACGGCATCAAAAATTCCGCGATGTAGCAGCTCCGGATTTGCCTTGCTGGCGATATTTAAATCCTCCGGAAGGATATAAATATTCGTTAACACTTCCTGAAATGAAACCCGGCCGGTAGAATCTTTTTCACTTATCCTGGTTTTATAAGGGAGAACTAGTACCGGCCCTTCCAATAACTGGCTGCCCGACCACTTATCAGATATTTCTGAGATAACTTCATTCTGTCTCTGCTGCCTTTCCCAAATTAAATCCTGAATCCATGCGGATGGGATAAGCAGGAAAAGTGTTAACATGCCGATAAGAAATAATTTAACAATAACTGACTCCTTGAGCCAATTTGCGAACCCTTTAGCGGGTTGTGGTTGAAGTGTATTCATGTTTTTAATTTAAAAGTACTTTGAAATTCAAAGTTAATGAGTAAAAAAATTATTGTTTTTGTTGTTTAATTAAATTTTCAAGCGCCTCCAAATGCTTTTTAAAAGCATCTCTACCTTTTTCCGAAGCGGTATACTGTGTATTGGGTTTACGACCAACAAACGATTTGTTTACCACGATATAAGCTTCTTTTTCAAGAGCCTTTAAATGAGAGGCCAGGTTGCCGTCTGTTACGTTTAACAATTCTTTTAACGAATTGAAATCGTAGCGTTCATTTGCAAGCAGTACGCTCATAACCTGTAGGCGTACCCTGTTTTCAAATGCCTTATCAAAATGATTTAAAGAGATTTTCACCGGTCGTATTTAAAGTGCATAATGGTACCATAAACAATATGCAATAAGCTGAAGCCTATTGTCCAGAAAACCAGGCCATAACCGGGTAAGATAGTAGCTATTAAGCCTAAAAATATCTCGCAGATTCCGAGCCATTTTACGTCAGAAAAAGTGTATTGGCTTGCAGCAACTAAAGCTAAACCGTAAAAAATTAAGCAGGCAGGAGCTATAATGCCATAAGAACCACGTAGCAGCAAGATTAAAATAAAAAAACCTCCTGTTAGAAGCGGAATACTAAAGTTAATTAATAGGCCCTTACTGCTCGGATTCCAAAATTTTTGTCCCTTTTTTTGTGCCTTTCTTATGGTTAGCCATATGGCTGTTGTAATGGATAAGATCAAGATTACCGACGCGATTGCAAAAAGTTTCCAAAGTACACGCTGGTCATTTACATAGTAATTCCTATACTGCAAGCCGCCATATTCCAGATACACCAATTTATAACCTACAACAGCACCAATAAGGGCATAGATTCCTGCCAATACACCTGATAACCCGCTTAGTGAAATAAACTTGGTAGAACGCTCCATCAGATTTCTGATCGAACTGATTTCGGCATAAATATCTTTTTCTTGCATTTTTAAAAGTACTTTGTTTTTCAAAGTAAAGAATAATTTTTTAACAATGCAAAACGAATGTGATTTTTTTTAAGTTTTAGGAAAGTTGGTGGAGTTATTTAAATTTTCAGAGCCTTATTAGAGGACGTATAATTTTATATTTCTGCATAGTTTAAGTCATCCTCATTATAAATATGAGCAAAATCATCACCCTCTAAGAGCACTTTTACATCTTTTGAGTCCTCTTCCTGGTCTTCTTGTACAATGCCTATCTGGCCGTCAGGCACTTTTACCCGGTCACTAAATTTGAACTTTGCCATCGCTTCGGAGAATTTTATAAGAAACAAACACCAACAGGGTAAAGTTTTGTGCGGCAGGGAGTAGTAGTATTTTATTTTTTTGGTAGCGATCTATTGTTTAAATTTGAAGCGATGGGTATGTTGGGGAAAAATCTTTCTGCATCACTTCTTTTAATGTCTTTTCTGCTTTTCTTTAGTTCCTGTTTTCAGGTCATTGAAGAAATTAATATGAAAAAGAACGGATCTGGCGAGGCAACTCTTACTATAAACTTAAGCCAGAGTAAGGCTAAGGTGGCATCTATTCTGCTTTTAGATAGTATTCATGGATATAAAGTCCCCAGCCGCCAGGAAATTCAAAAGCAATTGAACGAGGCTGCCAATTATTTAAAAAAGTCAGATGGTATTAGCAACATTAAAAAGAAGATAGATTTTAATACCTATATAGCTACGCTAAGCTTTTCGTTTAAAGATATCTCAAACCTGAATAGCCTGTCAAAAAATATATTAACGAAGCAAAAAATTAAGTTTATAAGCAATTCGTCATCGTATTCCTTCAATAAAACAAAATCTGTTTTTGAACGAAACTATCAATATATTCCCGAAGCTAAAAAGCAATACGGTAAATTAAAAGAAGAAGATAAAGCGGTGTTTAAAAATGCTCAATATACCAGTATTTACAGGTTTGAAGAGCCTGTTCAAACGTATAGTAATAGACTTGCAAACGTATCTAAGTCAAAAAAAGCCATTATGTTGCAGGTTGCGGTACTGGATCTAATTAACGGGAAAATTAATCTTTCAAATACTATACAATTATTTCAATGAAACCATAAAATGTGTAAAGTATGGTCTTTATTGTCCTTAAAAAACAAATTATTCAAATGAAAAAAATTTACTTATTGGCGTTTTTACTTATGGCAATTACTGGTATACAGGCACAGGATCTGGCCAGTAAAATACCTGCTGATGCAACTGCTGTAGTTAGTATAAAAGGAAAAAACTTAACCGATCTTTTATCGATAAAAGAGTTTAATAATTCTTACCTGGGGAAGAAAATTCTGAGAGAATTATCAACAGGAATTAAACTAAAGTTTACAGATATTGAAGAATTAGGGGTGAATTTAACTGCTACATCCTATTATTTCACTCGGTCTAATGACAGTATTACGTATCACTGTTTTCTGCTTCCGCTTAAAAATGCGGCAAATCTGGAAAAATTATTCCGGGCAGGTAAACAAGCTGCTTTTATTACAAATAAGGGTGATTACCGAGCCTTTCCTGCCACCGATTCTACCGGCGTAGTTTTGTGGAATAACGAAATGTTATTGGTTGTAAAAGGTGATGCGAAAAGATCTTTTTTTAGTACGGCAGAGGCGTATGGGCGTTACGGGATATTTAAAAATTACGATTATTCGACTTACGGTTCTACGGTTGATTCTGCCGCAGTTGCAGTGGATACTGCTGTAGCGGTCGAACGCATTCCACGAGAAGAAACAGTCATCAAAAGCACTCCAAAAGGCAAAAAAGTTCCAAAAGGTAAAAAAGTGATCAGGAAGGCTAAAAAGGGTAAAAAATCAACCAAAAACATTTCACAAGATGAAATAATCATGAATGCTCCATCGGATGAAGTGGCCATCCAGGACATTCCCCAAGCTGAGGAAACAATAACGACAGATACTACTAGTTCTTACAGTTCTTATTATGGCGATTGGGAGAAGATGAAAACTCTGGCTTACGGATGGTCGGAAAAATATGCACAGGAAATAGTAAACAGTACCAGTACAAACTCCATACTCACGAATGCTTCTTATCAGAAAAACTTAGATGAGAATGCGGAGATAACCATATGGATTGCAAGTTTACAGAACATTTATGGTAATATATTCGACACATTTTATGGTTCGGTATTCGGCAAAAAAACTAATTACCTATCGGGATATGGAAGCATGAGCGCTAAGCTCTATATGGAACAAGACCGGATATATTTTATGGGTGGGATGGAAATGGATAATGAACAGGCTGAGATTTATAATAGAGTCACCGATAAAAAACTGAACAAGAATTTTTTTAAATATATAAACAGTGATAAGCTGGTGGGATACATTTCTTATGCTATTAATACAAAAGCATATTTAGAAGAGTATCCAAAAATGCTTAAAAAAATGTTTGGGGATATGGATAAAGTGGGAGATGAAATTTCTTTGGGAATAGATTTTTTCTCCCTTTTATTAGATGAAGAAGCAGTTGCTAATGTAGCGCCAGGAGATATGTTGTTTCTGCTGAATGGACTCTCGCAAAAAGAATATACTTATACCGGTTATGATTATGATGAAGATTATAATGGTAAAGAAGTAGAGAAAAAAGGAATGCACACGATTCCCGATTTCTTATTTATGATGTCGACCAAAGACCCTCAATTTTTAGAAAAACTAATTAATTACGGCAAAAAGAAGAAAGTACTAATCCAGGAAGGTAATTTTTACAAAATAGAAGTACCTGAAAGTCCATTTGCCTGCTATCTGTTAATTAAAGATGATATTATATTTTTAGGAACCTCCCATGAAGATATGGTAAAAATTGCCAATGGCAGTTATGAGTCTAAAATTTCTAAGGAGCATAAAACACTCATGTCTAAACATAATTTTGCTTCTTTCTTTAGTCCAAGAAGGCTTTCCTCATCTCTGGTGCTTACCGATGAATACGATAAAACCTTGAAAAGAATGAATAAAGTGCTGGATAAAATGGGAGATATTTCGATGAAAGCGAATAAAATAGAAAATAACATCGCCTCTTTTGAGGTATCTGTGGGCGTGCCGGGTGGTTATTCCAATTCATTACAATACATATTCTCGCTAATTGACGATTCATCTAAATAATTAATGAGAAAAGTTTTTCTTAGAGCAGCAGCAACTCTATTGGTGCTGTTGCTTTTTTGTACAGTTTATCTGCAAATACGGCAATATAACTCCTATAAAAATACCATTCATAAACAAGCTAATGCCATTATCAAAATTAATACAGATAAAATTATTCGAAGTCTGACAGTAGATTTTCTAACCAATCCAAAGGATTGGCTAAAGCCAAAGAAAAAAGAGCTGCCCAAGATAAAGAACGGCATAAATATCCCGGCCAACATCTTTATCTATAATGTATCTCATAAATTATACGACACCTTTTTCTGCACATTGGAACTTTCTGATTCTTTACTATTTAAGAATTTTATCAGTAAAAAATTGGGTATTCAATCCTTCAAAAAAATAAATAGCTCCACGGTTATTGGTGTTACTAAAAGTGGAAAAATAACTGTTGCCTATACAGCTGATGTGATGGCGATAGCGTTTTCTGCAAAAAAAGAAAAGGTAACTGACATCCTGATGGAAATATTGAATGGAAAAAATATGTTAAGTGACACGGATCAAAGGATTGGTAAGCTGAAAGAAAGTAACGATCATATCACCTATATTCAAAACCATAGCTATGGTGGCCTGAACTTTACGGACGGAGAGGTGCTTTTAAATGCTAGTATTGCTTCACCTGCAGGATTTATAGCCGCCGAAGCTGTTCAACACAGCCAATTTCCAAAAGAAAGTAGTATTAAAATGTGGATGGGAGCTAATTTCAAACCAAATGGCAAATCTCCAATTTTTAACATTAACGAATATACCTTCCATCTGGATAGTTTATTAGGCTATTATAAAGGTTATACGGAGGCCGTATTGGTAGGTTCGGTAACACAGCAGGACTCTGTAATTACCTATGAATACAATGATGACTTTGAAAAAGTAGAGAAAAAAACCGTGGCTAGCAAACAGGTTCCGGGTATGTATTTTTCTTTCAAATCTGATGCAACAGCATTATCCAATTATCTACAAAATCAAGAAGCCATACAACCCAATGGGTTAATTAATAAGAACTTATTTCCCTTGTATACCTTGCATGCATCAGTAGATTCGGATTATCTTCAGGTAAGCACAGCTAAGGTCTCTTCCTTAAGCACTAAAAAAGAGCATTCTGATTTCTTTTTCTTTTTATCCGTAGATTTTAACCGGCTAAAAAAAGAAAAACAGTTTCCTATACTCAATACCTACATACAAAAACTTTCTTCTTTAGAATTAAAGGCACAAAAAAAGAAAAAAATGATACATCTGCTGGGTTCTGTCAGCTTTACGGATAAAGAAACCAACGCCTTCAGGCAAATGAAATCTTTGTTAGGAATGTAGTCTATTCACAATGAAAAAAGGTATTTCTTTTCTTCTTTTCTTCTTTATCGTTATTTCAAACATCGCTAAAGGCCAAATCAACATTGAGCCAAAGGATAAACGATTAACCTATATGGGTAGGGTAGAACTAATTGATTCCACTGCCGAAATGTACTGGTCGGGCTCTTCTGTTAAACTGAATTTTGAAGGAACCGGATTGAAAGCAGTGCTAAAAGATGAGCGGGCTGATAATTTTTTCAATGTCATTATTGATCGAGACAGTGTTTGCAAATTGAAACTGGATACTGCGAAAAGACAATATGTGTTAGCGAGTAATTTACCTGCAGGAAAACATAGCATTGAATTGTATAAAATTACGGAATACGATCGGGGGAAAGTTTCTTTTTATGGTTTTCAATCAGATAAAGGAAAGGTCTTAAAACCAAGCCCGGCTCAAAAAAGGAAAATAGAATTTTACGGAAATTCTATTACCTGCGGCTATGCGGTAGAAGATACCCTGGCAGATTCGCCAGCCAGTATCTATCAAAATAATTATTTGAGCTATGCGGCATTAACCGCTCGCCATTATAATGCCGCTTATTCCTTTATCGCTAAAAGTGGCATCGGAATCACCATTAGTTGGTTCCCTTATACCATGCCCGAAATTTATGACCGGCTTAATCCTACTGATTCTAACAGTAAATGGGATTTTTCGGGGTTTTCACCCGATATCGTAGTGGTTAATCTTTTTCAAAATGATTCCTGGTTGGTAAATAAGCCAGACCATGTCGAATTCAAACGCATTTTTGGTACTCTAAAACCCATGCCCGAGCTTATAATAACATCTTATAGAAAATTTATACAGAACTTGCGTGTTAAATATCCCAAAGCTCACATCATTTGTGCTTTAGGAAATATGGATGCAACCAAACCGGGTTCCCCATGGCCCGGATATATCGAAAAAGCCATAGAACTTTTGCAGGATAAGAAAATTTACACTCATTTTTTTCTATACAAAAATACGAAGGGACATCCAAAGGTTAGGGAGCAGCAAATAATGGCCGATAGTTTAATTCACTTTATTGATGCGCATATTAAGTGGTAGGTATTAGAAACAAAGGGGTTTTTAATTGCAAGCTCTTGCTTTAACCCTTTATTGATGATGTACATCTACTTTTTTGTGTTCCACTACCTGATAGGGGTTACCGGCAAGTGTGGCTTTTACTATGCTTATCAGTTGTGAAACGATAGAATCGGGTCCATCCCAATATTCAATATGCTCCATATCAATCCGTATCAATGTGATATCAGGGTCAGTTTTTCCTTTAGGAAACCAGGCTCTAAACCGATCGCTCCATAATTCATCAATCATGTGCGGGTTGTCTGTTAACGTTGCAGTTCCATAAATAGCAACATATAAATTATCTGCAGGTACGCTATAGGTAACACTAACTTTAGCGTTGGCTGCTATTTCATTGGTTTTATGATATTCTTTAGAGGTAATGAACCAAATAATCCCATCATCTTTAAGTGAATGAGTATACATGGGTTGGCTATGCGGATAACCCAATTCACCTGCAGTGGTAAGTACGGCTACTTGAGCGTCTTTTATTTTTTCAGCCAATTCCCGCACTTTTTTAATTGCTTCAATTTCTTCCAGTTTTTCTTTTATTTCTTGCGTTTCCATAGTTTATCTATTAATACACACGATACTAATTATACTATCAAAGCGGGCCATTTGTTTATGAATTCTCGTAAAAGAGAGGGGGGAGAAAGAAACGCTTTGCTGCTCGGATTTTATTTTGCTTTTTGCGAAGGCCTTGGGTATTTTCTATACCAACTGTTTATTTTCAATTGTATTACACCCAAAAAAGCTTCTCTAAAAATTTTAGGACTCATTTTAGAAGTTCCTTCGGTACGGTCGGTAAAAATGATGGGTACTTCAACTACGTGGAATCCATGCAATATTGCCGTATATTTCATTTCGATTTGAAAGGCGTATCCTACAAATTTGATCTTATCCAAATTAATAGTTTCTAAAACAATTCTACGGTAGCATTTAAATCCGGCGGTTGCGTCGCATATCATAATTCCAGTAATAAAACGTACATAAGAGGAAGCAAAGTAAGACATCAGAACCCTGCTCATAGGCCAGTTTACTACATTAACTCCGGTAACATACCGTGAACCAACAGCTACATCTGCCCCGGAAACGCAGGCTTCACGTAAACGAATCAGATCCTCCGGGTTATGTGAAAAGTCGGCGTCCATCTCGAAGATGTATTCATAATCTCGCTTTAAAGCCCATTTAAACCCATGTATGTATGCGGTACCTAACCCCAATTTGCCACTTCGTTCTTCCAGATGCAGTTTCCCTGAAAATTCTCCCTGCAAGTGTTTCACAATTTCAGCGGTGCCGTCAGGCGAACCATCATCAATGATCAGAATATGAAAAGAATGATTGAGCGAAAATACCTTACGGATAATCCGTTCGATGTTTTCTTTCTCATTATACGTGGGAATAATAACCAGGCTGTCTGATAACACGCGATTCTTTTTTGTGAGCGAATATAAAGGAAAGCAAACAAAAAAGTACAGCAAAGGCTGTGCTTTTCCTTAATTTACATACTCAGCGGGCTATAGTTATGCGTTTTTAGGGTTTATTTCAATTTGTTCTGTATTTGCAATTGGTACAGCCTCTTGAATGGAATCTTCAGCGCCATGCGATAATCTTTTAAGCGGCTTAAGTAAAGCAATAACCAATATCCCAATTACTGTACAGAAGAGGGCAATACCCATAAATATCTGTAATTCACCTGCCGTTTGGGACCACACACCAACCCAGCCGGCAACATAATTTCCCAACCCGGTTGCTGCCCAATATAGCCCCATCATACTGGAAGCATATTTTAAAGGAGCTAGTTTAGTAATATAAGAAAGTGAAACAGGCGAAGATGAAAGTTCACCTATGGTATGAAATAAATAAGCGAGTATGAGCCAATACATAGCGGAGGAACCATTGTTT
>JANWIB010000026.1 GCA_025450155.1 Sphingobacteriaceae bacterium | reverse complement strand
CGAATACTCCTCTCTTAAAGCGTATTTTAACCCCTCTGCAGTGGGAGCAGGAATGGGCGTAGCTTTTATTGCACTTCCTGGTTGCCAGGCATAATGGCCCGCAATGTATTGGTATTTATTGTTTTTATCGGTATAGTAATGATAGTACGTACCAATTACCTCTGGTTTGCCACCATCGGTATTAATTTGCATGGGATAGTATTTATATTTTGGATTTGCAGGAGGAATTAAGGTACACACGTCATCTGTCCATAAAACCGCATGTTGTGTAATAATTTTTTCCCAAGATTTATCATATGTAACCACCGTACCCGCTATATAAATTTTTCCATTCATTACACTAATTGTAGTAGGTGTGCCGATGTGGTATCCTAAGTTTTTAGGAATAGAAAGTTTATATTCTTTGTCGTTTACATAGTAAACCCCTTGGTAGAGCCATTCTCTTACTTTTGTATTATAAACCTGTTTGTAGCCAATTACGTAAACATTTCCGTCCACTATTTTTGATCCTACAGCAGTAAATAAACTATCAAATTCATGGTATTCACCATTATGCCAGTAGCAGTAATAATTCTTGTTTTTTGTTTTGGTGGTATCGTTATGATAACCTAAAATTAACCACTTATCCTTTTCTATACCGATGTTAAAAGCCTTTGCCTGGCTGCTATTTTTGGGGATAGAAAGCTCCTGCTTTTTACCATTTTTCCAAAATACGGGTTTTTCTATTTCGCTTCTTGCTGGTTTTTCATATCCTAAAACATACACATCTCCCTCAGGTGAAACTTCAACATCTTGTGTTTGAGATATTGCAAAATCGTTTTCATTAGGCGTATTTAAATCCAGCTTTTTTAACCGATTGTCAGCAGCCGTAAATACCTCGCCGTTGTATCGATTATAGGAATTATAATAAGAATAAAATTTATCAGAAAGGTACGTAATTACCTGATTATTGGCAGTGGGAAAGATATCAATAACAGCGGGAAAAGCATCAAAAACGGCACCGCTAGAATTAACAGAATCAGTTTCAAAAACCGGAACCAGTTGGCCATTTTTCCAGTAACAAGCCATTGCTTTATTGTCAGGAGAATAACTTCGCATAAATCCTGCTATGTATATATCATTCCCTTGTGCCGAAATAGCAGTTGTGTTAGCTTTTGCGTACCAAGGACTTAGTTCGATTAGCTTACCGTCTTTCCAATAGCATGCCACTTCTTTTCCATCCCGTGCATACCAACCACTTATTACGATACCGCCATTAACCATACATATACCGGATGTAAAACCACTAACTTTTACAGCCCCATATTCTGATTTTACAGGTGCTGGCAAAGGCAAAACGAAATATTTTCCATTTTTCCAATATACCGCTTTAGTGGAGTAAGACCCCACAGAGCCTGCAATGTATACATCATCTTTATCTACCAGAAGAGCTAATCCCTTTGTGTATTCTCTTTCATCATCGTCTTCTTTATTTACCAAGACATCCAAGTGTACCAATTGTCCGTTCTTCCAGCAATAAGCTTTATTATAATAGTTGGCAAGAATATATACATCGTTATTATTAACAGCTATATCAGCTATATCGTCAATATAGAATGAGTCCTCGCTTTCCGGAAGATTAATCGGTACTGTTTTTTGCCATGTGCCGTTTTTCCATAGGGTATAGTGATAAGTTTCCTGATTATTTTTTTGTACTCCTACCATATACACCTCTCCATTAAATAGTGCTATAGCCATAACTGAAGAGGAAACCATGATGCCATTTTCATCTTTAAGCGGAAAAAGCTGGCCATTTTTCCAGTAACAAGCTAGTCCATATTTCTTCAACCTTTTATCTTCATATGTCCCTACGACATACGTATCTCCATTAGAATAAGCAATATCATATACTCGATTGGAATTGTATGAAACTGAGGCATTTTCTGTTAGCGGAGCTTCTATAACCACATCCGATATGGCTGTGCTATCAGTAATTTGTGCAGAAGCCGGTTGTGAGGTTAAATGAACTAATAGGATTGTAATTAAAAAAGAAATGAGAGAGTGTAATCGATTCATATTTATTGTGCTTTAAAAACCCAAATATCAACATTAAAAGCAACAATGCAATAAAAGTTATCCTACTCAGCTATCATATTAAAAATTAGTAAACACCAAAATCAATCGTCAGACGCCCTCTCTTACTTAATTTTTTAAAACCCTTTCCGATTCCTATAGTTACTATTAAAAGAAAGATAATCAATTAATTTATGAAAGAAAGAAGTCAAGTTCTCCCCAGTACATATGCCAAGATCTATACAAGTTATCAATTAACGCACGGGGTATTCAAGACAACTGATTCACTGAAAAATTCTATCAAACCAAATTTTGTTTTATGGCACGGAGTAAAAATGGAAGCCCAGCCCCTTCCAAAGGGAAACCTTCCGGCTCAGGGAAAGATACAGCCAAACTGCGCAATGCTTTTGCAGTAACCGATCTAGAAAAAGAGGAAGAATTAACAGAAAAATATACCGATGGCCCTGATGACCCTGCCTCTAACGTTCACATGAGGCATATTAATCGCAACGTGAATAAGAGGGAAAATGCAGATGATGACTCTAAAAGAAAAGTATAATTATGGAAGTAATGTCAAGAGAAGAATTTGCAGCACTTGCAAATTATAGATCCGATAGTTGCATTTCAATATATATCCCTACACACCGTAGTGGTGTTGAAGTGAATGAAAAACATGATCCGATCGTATTTAAGAACAACCTTCAACAGGCCCGGGTACTATTAACGACCAAAGGCTTGGACAAAGCCTCAATTGAAAAAATTTTAAAGCCGGCGACTGATCTTTTAAAAGACGATGTATTCTGGAAGAACCAATTACAGGGGCTTGCAGCATTTCTATCCACCGATCTATCCAAAATCGTAAAACTGCCAACACCGGTAAAAGAAGAGCTATTTATTAATAGTTCGTTTTTATTAACTCCACTCCTTCCAGCTATATATAAGAAGCATCGATTTTATTTATTGGTGTTGAGTAAGCACGATGCCAGATTATATGAAGGGGATCAGTTTGAAATGCGAAAACTTGAAGTAAATGGACTTCCACATGGAATGGCGGAAGTGCTTCATTTTAAGGAAAAAGATCATAAAGAAGCTCATAAAAGAGCAAACATAGATGGACAGCGGGCCATTGAGGGTGCTAGCTTTCATGGAGGTGGTATTGCTTTAGCGGATGAAGATGAATGGTTAATCCAATACTTTAGAGAAATAGACCAGGTGTTGAAGTCAGAAGTATTACACAATCAACACATTCCCCTGGTATTGGCTGCCGTTGATTATGAAATTGGCTTGTATAAGCAGATTTCGAGTTATCGGCACATTGCCGATGCTGCTTTAGTGGGCAATTTCGAACAGGAAGATAAGAATAATCTGTATCAAAAAGTAAGAGAAAAACTTACCCCTTACTTTAAAGAGTATACTAATAAAGCGCTTAAAAACTACTATGAAAACTCGGCAACAGCGCTAACCACTTCCATTCCTGCAGAGGTTATTCCGGCTTGTTATTATGCTCAGGTATCAGACCTGTTTGTTGAGAAAGACGCCCGGATATGGGGAACGTTTAATAAGCAAGACAATCAGATTGAAATTCATGAACAACAGCAGGAAGGTGATGTATGTCTTGTTAATGACGCGATTATAGAAACGTTGGCAAACGGCGGCGAAGTGCATATTATGGAAAAGGAAAAGATGCCTTCCGATAGTACTTTGGCAGCTTTTTTGCGATTTTCATTGTAGAATAATTAAGATTAAAAGCTCCCGTTTGGCGGCTTTTTCATTTTTTATCCATCAAAAAACTTTCCAGTGCCAGATGATAGCTGTTTAATCCAAAACCGGTTATCACTCCTTTGCAGTTTTTAGCCATTAAAGATACATGGCGATATGCTTCCCTGGCATATACGTTAGAAATATGTACTTCCACCACCGGAGTTTTTATTGCGGCAATGGCATCAGCAATAGCAACAGATGTATGGGTATAGCCGCCCGCATTTAAAATAATGCCGTCATAAGAAAATCCTACTTCATGAAGTTTATTGATGAGTTCTCCCTCCACGTTGCTTTGAAAATAATCAATTTGAATCCCTGCGTATTTTTCTCTTAATTCAACTAAAAAAGATTCAAAACCACTTTCACCGTAAATTGATTTCTCTCGAACTCCGAGTAAATTTAAATTTGGACCGTTAATTAATTGTATCTTCATAAGTTGTTTGAAAGATGGATATTTCCTGCTTTTTCAAACATAGGACTAAATTTTAAAAAACAAAAAATTGGATTGGCATTCGGGCCTTCGGGGATTTAAATCGTATCTGTTATTAGAACGCTCACTTTCTAAAAATACGATAGAAGCATATTTACGGGATACAGATAAACTATACCAGTTCACGGAAACGATCGGCGGAAAACCTCCCGGTATTTTATCAACCTCGGATTTAAAAGCCTTTTTAAAATGGGTGAATGAACTGGGAATGCAACCTCATACACAGGCCCGTGTTTTATCCGGAGTAAAAGCCTTTTTTAAATATTTAATTCTGGAGAACGTTATACAAAGCGATCCCGCTGCTTTATTAGAAAGTCCTAAGCTGAATCGCAAATTGCCTGATACATTAAATATAAACGACATTAACAGTTTAATAGCTGCTATTGATCTTTCTAAGCCCGAAGGCATGCGAAATAAAGCGATGTTGGAGGTTTTATATGGTTGTGGGTTACGAGTATCTGAATTAACCAGCCTGCGTATTTCCAATCTTTTCCTGGATATCGAGTTTATAAAAATTGTTGGGAAAGGCGATAAAGAACGCTTGGTACCTATCGGTTCTTCGGCCATCAAATATCTTAAAATTTACATGGAACAAAACCGTGTTCATATTGCCATTAAACCCGGCAAAGAAGACTTTGTATTCCTCAATAACCGGGGCGCTCCTCTGTCTCGTGTGATGGTTTTTCTGATAATCAAAGGCCTGGCAACCAAAATTGGCTTAAAAAAAACAATAAGTCCGCATACCTTCCGGCATTCCTTTGCAACGCATTTGATTGAGGGCGGTGCAGACCTTCGTGCTGTGCAGGAAATGCTGGGCCATGAAAGTATTACTACTACCGAAATATATACCCACCTCGATCGGGATTATCTAAGAGATGTCATTACGCAATATCATCCGAGAAGTTAAGTGCAATTTTTGATTATTGCTTAAATCTCGTACTCCAGTTGCAGTTGTTTTTAATGAAGTTCTTTCTTGATTTTACTCAAAAACTCAGGCGAAATGCCCAAGTATGAAGCTATAAATTTCTGAGGCACACGTAACTGAAGATTCGGAAACCTTTGCTGAAATAGAACATATCGATCTTTAGCACTCATACTGTTATTTTGTACTATTCGCTGCTGAAAAGTAATCAGGCCTCGCTCTGTAATAATACGGAAATAGCGTTCCATCTGAGGTATACGTTCAAATACTACTTGCATATGTTCAAACGGCAGCTCAAGCACTGTACTATCTTCGAGCGCCTTTACATTAAACATAGCAGGCATTTGCTTAGTAAAACTATTCATATCACTCATCCACCAACTTTCGATAGCAAATTGAACAATATGTTCTCTGCCATCCATAGCGGTATAATAAGATGCCAGCAACCCCTGGGCCACAAAGTAAACATAGCGCTGCACCACACCTTCATATAACAGAAACTGTCCTTTTTTTACTTTTCTTTGGCGAAGAACACCTGATAGGAATTCTTTTTGATCACCTGTAAGATGAACAAGATTCTCGATAGTTGTAAATAATAGCTGAAGATTCATCTTAATCTAGTTTAAGCTGATTTCTTAATCTGGTTCATTTCTTGTCTGGCTCATCTTTAGCAATTTTACAAAAGATTCAACAAATACACGTTATGTATAAAATTAATGAAATAGCACCCGACGTTTACCGTATTTCCATTTTTGTACCGGAATTTCAACTCCAGTTCAATCATTTTCTTATTAAAGATGATGAACCATTACTTTATCACGCTGGCATGAAGCAAATGTTCCCCGTTTTGTATGAAGCAGTAAAAACGCTCATTGATCCCCAATCTCTCCGGTGGATTG
Organism: Sphingobacteriaceae bacterium; assembly: GCA_025450155.1. Lineage (GTDB taxonomy): Bacteria > Bacteroidota > Bacteroidia > Sphingobacteriales > Sphingobacteriaceae > JANWIB01. The sequence goes on along the minus strand of JANWIB010000026.1, from coordinate 802 downwards.
GATTCAGCCATTTTGAAGTGGATGAATGTGGCGCACTGAATGAATGGCTGCAGGCAGCGCCTAATGCACAGGCTGTGTGCAGTGAAGTAGGAAGCATTGTAAATATGTCAGATTTCGCACTTCGTCCGGCGCTAGCTTTAAAGAATAATGACATCCTGCAAACAGGGAAACGAAAGTATCGTTTCATTCGCACGCCACATCTTCCTCATGGATGGGATGCCGGAGTAATGTTTGAAGAAACAGGTCGCACCCTGCTCTGTTCTGATTTATTTCATCAGAATGGTGATTTAGTAGCGCTGACGGATAAAGATATTCTGGAGGCCCATAAAGATTCCTTACTTTCCTATGAGAGTGGTCCCCTAATGGATTATACACCTTATACTCATAAAACAAAAGAGATGCTTCATCAACTTGCAGCCTTGAATCCGGTAACCCTGGCTACCATGCATGGCTCATCTTTTTCTGGTGATTGTTCTAAAGCATTGATAGCACTTGATGATGTTATGAAAGAGGTCTGGGGCGAAAAAAATAAATCAATAGCATAAATTCTCTCATTAGCCAATGCCTTGTAAAATGTGTAGGCATTGGCTATTTACCTTCTAATAGACCGCTTTTATCATACGGTCTTTACCCATGATATCTTTTCTTAGCTCTACCTGTTTAAAGCCTTTTTTTTGCAGCAATGCAACTAGTTCTGCACTATAATGTTCATTAATTTCGAAAAATAGTATTCCCTCCTGTTTTAAATAAGCTTTAGCGAAATTGGCTATGCGATTATAAAATAAGAGCGGATCATTATCTG
>JANWIB010000025.1 GCA_025450155.1 Sphingobacteriaceae bacterium | reverse complement strand
GGCTTTAAAATTTGGTTATATGCAAAATCCACACAGAATATAAATGCTACAGATAGTACAGCCCCAATGCTTAATATGGATATAAATTTTTTACTTTTCCGATATTGATAAATTAAAAGAACCGCGGTTATTATAACTCCACCCAATACATAGAATTTATTAAACATCAGCGTTAGGACAAATAAAATAATGGATAGCCCCTCAATAACCAGCACATATCCGGATAGCCCCTCTCTGTAAAGAACAAAAATGAGAGAGGTAAATGTTAAGGCAGACCCTGCATCCGGTTGAAGCAGAATTAAAATCATGGGGGTAAAGAGGAGAATACTCGTTAAAATCTGCGTTTTAAAATCTTGAATTTTAACATTTGTTCCACTTAAATACTTAGCAAGTACAAGACAAGTAGAGAATTTAGCAAACTCTGAGGGCTGTAAACGAAAAGTGCCAATGGGAATCCAAGCCTGATTCCCACCTACATTGCGTCCAATAATCAGAACCAGTACAAGTAGTAATAGCGAAACCCCATAAAATATGGGCGAAGTTGTGCTGAAAAATTTTCCATCCAGCAACAGGATTACCATTCCAAGTATTAAAGCAGAAATAATGAATATGAATTGCTTGCCATAATTCGTACTCATATCTATAATGCTTGGATGGTCCGGGTCAAACACGGCCGCATGAATATTGAACCAGCCAATAATGCATAACAATAAGTATAGTATTACGGTCGTCAAGTCTACATTAAAAAAAAGGCTTCGCTGATTATTCATCTTCTTGCTTTACTAATAGAAACTGTAGAATTATTGGACTGTATTGCTTTTTTAGGAACACTGTCTTTTTGCGGCATTTTTGCCTGAGGTTTTACTTTCACAACAACTGGCAACAAGTTTGCTTTTACGAGCCTATCTACCACAGCGGGTCGCGTTATTTTTCCGGTAAGATATTTTTCTGTCAGCAAACTGGCAATGGGTGCCGACCATGTTCCTCCGTATCCTGAATTTTCTACTACTACGGCAATAGCTATCTTAGGATTTTTTCTGGGAGCGAATGCTACAAAAACAGCATGGTCTTTTCCATGTGGATTTTGTGCCGTTCCTGTTTTTCCGCACATCTCTATATTTGAAATTTTAGAGGCATAGGCTGTTCCACCAGGCTGGTTTACCACCCGACTCATCCCTTCTATTACCACATCAAAATATTGCTCATCAATACCTACACTGTTTTTCTTAGTAAATTCTGGTTTAATAATTTTCTTTTCACCAATAGATTTAATTAAATGAGGCTTATAGTAAAATCCCCTATTGGCTACAATGGCCATTACATTTGCCATTTGAAGTGGTGTAATCCCAAGTTCTCCCTGACCGATAGAGAGAGAAATGTTGAAGCTTGAACCCCAACTATCGCCTCCCCAACGTTTGGTGTAAAAATCGGCGCTTGGTAACAACCCTTTTCTTTCATTAGGAAGATCAATATCCAGTTTAGAGCCAATGTTAAATTTAGAAACAGCTGCCTGCCATCGTTTATAGGCATCTACAGGCCTTATACCCGCACGATTAATCATCAAATTATAAACCTGGCCATAATATGTATTGCATGATACTGCAATTGATCTTGTCAAATCAACTGACCCGTGAACGTGGGTACAACGCATAATTTTATTACCGTAATGGTATCCACCTCCGCAGGAATAGGTGGTTTTAGGATTGACTTGTCCAAATTGCTGCGATACCAACGCATTGATAACTTTAAAAATTGATCCGGGAGGGTATTCCGCTTGTATGGGTCTAATAAACATGGGTTTATTAGGGTCTTGTAATAGTTTCATGTAATTATTTCCCCGCTCCCGTCCAACCATGAGGTTGGGATCATAACTTGGACTGCTCACAAATGCAAGAATTTCTCCGGTAGAAGGTTCGATCGCTACAATACTGCCTATCTTATTGCGCATTAATTGTTCGCCTAATTTTTGGATTCCTTTATCTAAAGAGGAAATTAATTTATCACCAGCTACCGCTAATGTGTCATATTTTCCATCAGCAAAATGACCCTTGGGGCGATTGAAAGCATCAACCATCAGATTTTGAATACCTCTCTGACCTCGTAATAGATCCTCATACGACCTTTCAACGCCACTTCTTCCAATATAATCTCCCTGCCGGTAAAAATTTTTCGATTTTTCAATTTCTTTATCGGTTACCTCACCAACATATCCTAAAAATTGTGATGCAATACTATCGGGGTAGTTTCTAACTGTTCTGTTTTGAACATAAAACCCAGGATATTCAAATAACTTCTCCTGAAAAGAAGCATAGGTTTCTGCTGAGAGCTGCTTTTCGAAAATGGATGCTTTGAGAATAGAAAAATCTTTAGCTTTTTTAAAACGTTTCTTAAAACCTTTTTTATCAATGCCAATCAATTTGCAAAACCCAATGGTATCAAATGGTTTTACTTCATTTGGAATAACAATTAGGTCATATACCGGTTCATTCTGAACCAGTATTTCGCCTTTACGGTCTAAAATAACTCCTCTGGCCGGATAGATTATCTCCTTTCTTAGGACATTGTTATTGGCAGATAGGAAGTAGGTTTTATCAATAACCTGAATATAAAATAGCCGCATCAATAGTATTACCGATATTACGATAAATATGGTTTGCACAACAAATCGGCGGGCAAAAAAACTATTCATCAACGCTCTCTCTTTCGGAAGAAGATAAACTCAGTAACTAGTATCAAAAATAAAGTAAAAATAGAACTAAACACTACACGTATCAATGTATACCTCAAGTCTGAAAAATTATAGGTTTCTAATAAAAACAGCGTTAAGTGGTGAAAAACGGTAAGAAACAGACCGTAGAAAAAAAACCATCGGAAACCCATAATTCCCAGCCGTGGCTCCGGTTCGTTTTCAAACCCTTGTCTTTGTACGGTAATGTTGATGAATAAGATACGAACGAAAGCGAGCATGGTGCATGCGGCGGCATTAATACCCAATGTATCATAAAAAGTATCTATGGTTAGTCCCGTAATAAATGCTAAGGTAAATAGTAGCATATTAGGAATGCCAAATGGCAATAAAAGAATAAAAAGTATGTATAAAAAAGGTACAGCAAGATTGTAATACCCGATATTTTTTAGCAAAAAAACCTGGATAAAAATTAGTATCAGGAAGCGAAGGAAATTTGGGAGAATAACTCTACTCATTTTTAATGCTTTTTGCTTCTAATTGCTGTTGCTCTAAGGCTAAATTATTGATTACCACATAAACGTATTGTAACGTAGAAAAATTGGTTGAAAGTTTAACTTTTATATCCAAATCACTCTCGCCTTTGATACTGCTGCTAATTACGTTCCCTATTAATATGCCTTTAGGAAATAAGGAGAAACCTGAAGTGATTACCTGTTGCCCTTTTTTTACTGTGACATGGTTCGGAATGCCCTTTAAATCTGCTATTTCAGAATCAAAACTTGTTTCTCCCCAAGCCAATGACCCGAAAGCATTGCTTTTGGCTATGCTTGCGGTAATTTTTGTGCCAGTATGTAATAAAGATCTTACTGTTGAATAATGCTTGGAAACGTTCCAAACAATTCCTACCACCCCCGAAGGGCCTATAACTCCCATACCCTTTGAAATGCCATGTAAACTGCCCCTGTTAATCGTAATGTAATTATCTCTTTGATGAATGGAGTTGTTAACAACCCCGGCTGTTATGTAAGTATATTGCTGTTTTAAAAGCGAATCTTTAACGGTTTTTCGCACTAATTTATTATCAAAAAACGAACTTCTTAGCTGATTTTTTAGTCTGGCATTTTCAGCTACCAGGCTATCATTTACAGCACCTAATGATAAATAACTTTTAAATTGATTTATTCTTTCGTATGCCCGGCCTATTAAAACATTAGAAGAGCTTAGAGTTGCAGACCTTTGATAGGTATTGTCTCTTATCATTAAAATAAGAGATATAACAAAGAAAATTACAAAAAGGAAGAATGCGTTATACTTACTGATAAAGAGCCAGAGGTTACGCATATTTTTAGATTTGAGATATGATATGCGAGACATGAATCTCACATATCATATCTGAATTATCGCTCTAAGAATTTAAAGTTTTCAATATTTTTTAATGCGATTCCGGTTCCACGAACAACTGCACGAAGAGGATCTTCGGCAACATGTACCGGAAGCTTGGTTTTAGATGAAATACGCTTATCCAGGCCACGCAAAAGTGCGCCGCCCCCCGTTAAATAAATACCTGTTTGATAAATATCTGCCGAAAGTTCCGGAGGAGTAATTTCCAAAGCCTTCAAAATAGCTTCTTCAATTTTAGAAATTGATTTATCTAAACAGTGTGCAATTTCTGTATAAGATACCGTGATTTGTTTTGGAACTCCCGTCATTAAATCTCGGCCTTGAACAGCAAAATCAGCCGGTGGATCCGGTAACTCAGGAAGAGCCGCCCCAACTTCAATTTTAATTTTTTCAGCAGTACGTTCGCCGATCATAATATTATGCTGACGACGCATATAATTAACGATATCTTCATCAAAATTATCTCCTGCAACGCGAATTGACTGATCACAAACAATGCCTGATAAGGCGATAACGGCAATTTCTGTAGTACCGCCGCCAATATCAATAATCATATTTCCCATTGGTTCTTCCACGTCAATTCCAATACCAACAGCGGCAGCCATTGGCTCATGAATCAGGTAGACTTCCTTTGCACCGGCAATTTCTGCCGAGTCACGCACGGCACGTTTCTCAACTTCGGTAATACCCGAGGGGATACATATTACCATACGTAAGGAAGGAAAAAACCAACCCTTTCCGTTATTAATCATTTTAATCATGCCGCGAATCATGTGTTCTGCCGCATTGAAATCAGCAATTACCCCATCTTTTAGAGGACGAACGGTACGAATATTTTCGTGTGTTTTTCCTTCCATCTGCATGGCCTGGCGGCCAATAGCAATTACTTTGTTTGTACTGCGGTCAAAAGCCACTATAGAAGGCTCATCGACTACTACCTTATCATTGTGTATAATGAGGGTATTTGCCGTACCCAAATCAATTGCAATTTCTTGTGTGAACCAGTTAAATAAACCCATTAACTTTCTTGTTTTTTTAAATTATAATATATGTTTTTTTTGAAACGCTAAATTGTTGATTTTTTTTGAAATTTTAGTGTTTAAAATGTCTTACACCTGTCATTACCATACCTATACCTTTTTTGTTTGACATATCTACAGACAATT
>JANWIB010000024.1 GCA_025450155.1 Sphingobacteriaceae bacterium | reverse complement strand
GGATGCCAGTGAGTTCAGGCATTTGCACATCCAGAAAAACCAAGTCTATTTCATTTTGCTGAACCAGGTTTAATGCTTCAAAAGCGCTGGTAGTTGCTTTAACCAATTGAAGAGCAGGTATTTTCTCAATGTAATCTGTTAAAACGTCAAGTCCTAAAGGTTCATCGTCTAAAACGAGACAGCGAATCATATTATAAAGCTAAAGATAATTTGCAAAATAAAAGTTGTCCAGAATTATCATCAAATAACGGTAAACTAAAAATCAATCTAAATAATAGATAATAAAGAGAGTTTCGACAAACTGCCTTTATTTATCTTCCAACTGCTACCGGAGATGTGGGATGGGTTCATCTACAAGTAAGCCCCGTTAGTCTAAATCATTAGTTTACCCAAAAAAGTTACTGTTTTTTTGTTGCATAAAATTAAAATGCAATGAAAAAGCTATCACCATTTATTTTGTTATTAATCCCCATATTTATAGGTACAGCGTTCATATCCTGGAGCTCTCAAGCCCAACTTCGTGCAGAAAAATATAAACTCAGTCATTCTTTCAGGACACCCCTACTTATTGAATCTTTTAAAACGGTTTTTTAATTTTCGCTCCTCTTTTTTCCTATTTTTATGGGATGAAAAAAATAATTCTGTTTGCATTATTTATACTTAACGGTTATTACAGTTTGGCACAAGAAAAAGCTGATTCTGTAGATGATGAAATTTCTTCTATTGCAGAGGTCCTGCCTGAATTTCCAGGAGGTATGGCTGGATGGGCAAAACATCTGGGAAAAAACCTGCAATATCCTGTAATAGCACGTGAATTAAATATTTCGGGGAAAGTTTTTATCCAATTTGTTATTGAAAAAGACGGAAGCCTTACCGATGCCAAAGTAATAAAGGGCGTTGGCGGGGGCTGTGATGAGGAGGCTCTTCGTGTAGTAAAGCTTTCTCCGGCTTGGAAACCAGGAATACAAAATGGCAGGCCTGTAAGAGTTTCTTATGTTGTACCCATTACCTTTAAGGTTTTTGATGAAGAGAATCAGCCTATGTATGTATTGGACGGGAAAGAAATTAGTTATAATGAACTGATGAAAATTGATTACAAAAAACTGCAATCTGCTGAAAGGTTGGTTGTGGAAGCTGCTGTAAAGAAATATGGCGAAAAAGGAAAAAATGGTGTAGTGGAGGTGATTAGCAAAAAGCAATAAAACAGTATCTCCCAAATGAGATTAATATGCTGTATAGTTTTTTTCGCCTTAAGCATTTCCAGTTTTGGGCAAACAGCTCCAGAAGAAAATGATTTTGTTTTTGAAGCTAATCTTCCCAATGAGATTAGAGATTTTTACGATCAGGAAAAAATTCGAACAAACTACATTATTCGAAAAGATTTGAATCCTTTTTATTTAAGAGGAGATTTAGACGGAGATAAAAAAATGGATTGTGCGTTGGGTATAACAGAAAAGAAAAGCGGTAAAAAAGGGATATTAATTTATCATACCGGCACAAAAAGGCATTTTATTCTTGGTGCGGGCAAGCGTTTTAGTAATGGAGGCGATAATTTTGACTGGATGAATGCCTGGTCCGTAACTGATGAATGGCGTAAAGCAGGTGCCCCTTCGACAAGTGGAGAAACTAGTCATGTAGAAAAATTGGAGTCGGCCAGTGCGCTTATTTACTGGACGAGAGATGGCTATAAATGGGATCAGCAAGGCGATTAGTGAAAAATTATATCATAATTTTAAAATGAAAAAAGTCATCTTATCTACATTAATACTATTAGGGAGTCATTTCTTTACAATAGCCCAGGAGAATAAAAACTCTTCTCATGAAGAGGTTTTTACTGTAGTAGAAATTGCACCTGAATTCCTGGGCGGCACTCAAGCTTGGAAAAAGCATCTGATTAATAATTTACGTTATCCGACAGATGCTTTGGAAAATAATATTAGCGGACGGGTAGTAGTTCAATTCACAGTAGAGAAAGATGGTAGCCTTACCGATATCAAAGTTATTCAAGGAATAGGCGGTGGTTGTGATGAGGAAGCTATGCGTATCATTAAACTATCGCCAAAATGGAAAGCAGGTATTCAAAATGGTAAGTTTGTAAGAGCGATCCGTAAAGTCCCCATTACATTCGTGTCAGAAACCGTTGAATAAAAAAGACAAAAACAAAGCCCTGAGTGATAATCACATCAGGGCTTTTAATATCTCCTTGCCTCGTACTACAAAGTTAGTTTATTTATTCTTCTTTCAAAAATTTGGAAGTAAAATAATCACGATTCATTCGGGCAATATTGGTCAATGATATTTCTTTAGGACATTCCACCTCGCAAGCGCCCGTATTGGTACAATTGCCAAAACCTTCTGCATCCATTTGAGCGACCATAGCCTGCACCCGCTGATAACGCTCTGCCTGCCCTTGTGGTAATAATGCCAGTTGCGATATTTTAGCAGATACAAACAGCATGGCCGATGCATTTTTACATGCTGCTACGCAGGCACCACACTGGATACAGGTTGCCGAATTAAATGCCTCATCAGCAATTACTTTTGGAATCGGAATGGTATTGGCATCCGGAACTCCTCCGGTATTGACAGATACATAACCTCCAGCCTGCTGGATACGGTCAAATGAAGAGCGATCTACTGCCAGGTCTTTTATTACCGGGAAGGCGGCAGCTCTCCAAGGTTCAATGGTAATGGTTTCTCCATCTTTAAAGCTGCGCATGTGCAACTGGCAGGTAGTAATAGCCCGCTTAGGGCCATGTGCCCGACCATTAATATATAATGAGCACATTCCGCAAATTCCTTCGCGGCAATCGTGATCAAAATAAATGGGGTCTTCGCCTTTTTTTACTAAGCCTTCATTCACCACATCAAGCATTTCTAAGAAAGACATATCGGGCGAGATCTGTTCCGCTTTATAGGTAACAAATCCTCCTTTATCGCCGGCATTCTTTTGCCTCCATACTTTTAGAGTTAAATTCATGTTTCCGCTCATAGTATTTAATATCTCTATCTATTTACTAATATCAAAATTGGCCAATGCCTGCAGGGGTTTTACGGGACGCTTCCCTTTTTCATTCTTTAGCCATTTACATACTTTCTCATCCATTTTTTTATATACATACTGCCCTGTTACCAGATTTTCATCTTCGTATTCTGTGGCAAGAAAAGCATCCAGAGTTTCACATCTTTCTACATTCCAAGAGTAGTCATGCGTTTTTCCAATTAAATAAAAAGCTCCGTTTTGAAAACGGAAACGATGGGTGGAGGCCCATCGCCAGTTACTGCCACCATAATGATCAATAACAAGTACATTATTTTTAATAGCAATAGCTGCAAATGGGTCGCCAAACACCCCTCCACAACTCTTACACATAATTACTTTGTCAGTTTCCACCACCTTTTTCCAACCGGAACCCTCTTTAAATAAAATGATTAGTTTTCTGCCGATCTCTTTTTCCGGATCACTTTCTAATTTTTCGTTATAAAGCACCAATACTTTGTCTGCGATATTATCCTTATTTAAATCCCCCGAGCAAGAATCAAGTAGGTCGTAACCTTTAGAAATAAATTTTTCCCAATCATTTTTTGTTTGCTGAGTATAACCGCTTACGCTTAGCAAAAGCAAAAATGACAAAAGATACAGGGCCGGATTCTTCATTTTATTTATAACTCCGTTGGGTAAGTTTCACATTTTCAAACACTAAGTTTTCTTTATGCAATACCTCTGGTTGATTATCTCCTGCATATTGCCAAGCTGCTACATACGCAAAGTTTTCATCATCACGCTTTGCTTCTCCTTCTTCGGTTTGGCTTTCTACGCGGAAGTGTCCACCGCAAGATTCTTTACGGTGCAGGGCATCATCCACCATTAGTTCTCCCAGTTCAATAAAATCGGCCACCCGGCCTGCTTTTTCTAAGGATTGATTCAATTCTTCATTTTTTCCCACAACAATTACATTTTTCCAGAATTCTTCTTTGAGTTCATGGATCAAACCTTTAGCTTTTATCAATCCTTCTTCGGTACGTGCCATTCCACAATACTCCCACATAATTTTTCCCAGCTCACGGTGATACTCATCAACTGTTTTCGTTCCTTTTAAAGAGAGAAATTTAGTGATTCGGTCTTCTACTTCTTTTTTAGTTTCTGCAAAAGCAGGGTGATTTTCGTCTACAGGTTTCGGACCAATATTGGCCAAATAATCACCTACAGTAGCCGGAATCACAAAATAGCCATCGGCTAGTCCCTGCATCAATGCAGAGGCACCTAAGCGGTTTGCTCCATGATCGGAGAAATTACATTCTCCCAAAGCAAATAATCCGGGGATAGTAGTTTGAAGATTATAGTCTACCCAAAGGCCACCCATCGTATAATGAACCGCCGGATAAATACGCATAGGTTGTTCGTACGGATTTTCGTCTGTAATTTGATAATACATATCGAAGAGGTTACCATATTTCGCTTCAATAGTATCTTTACCTAAGCGCTTAATGGCATCAGCAAAATCAAGGAAGACTGCTACACCAGATGAACCTACTCCACGCCCATCATCTACTGCTTCTTTCGCATTTCTTGAAGCTACATCACGTGGAACAAGATTTCCGAATGAAGGATACTTGCGTTCCAGGAAATAATCTCGGTCTTCTTCTTTAATATCTTTTGCTTTTAATTCGCCTTTACGAAGTCTGGCCGACATTTCTTTTGTTTTTGGAACCCATACCCGACCGTCATTACGTAAAGATTCGGACATGAGGGTGAGTTTAGACTGATGGTCTCCGGTTACAGGTATACACGTTGGATGTATTTGTGTATAACAGGGATTTCCAAAAAAAGCGCCTTTTTTGTGAGCTCTCCAAATGGCTGTTGTATTACAGCCCATGGCATTGGTGGAGAGATAAAACACATTTCCGTAGCCACCTGTACAAAGTAATACTGCATGGCCGGCATGCGTTTCTAATTCGCCGCTAACCAAATTCCGGGTAACGATTCCCTGGGCTTTACCGTCAACAACAACTAAGTCAAGCATTTCATGACGATCGTACATAGTTACTTTACCTTCATTAATTTGCCTGCTTAGTACCGAGTAAGCGCCTAAAAGTAATTGTTGACCGGTTTGCCCTTTGGCATAAAACGTACGCGAAACCTGGGCACCTCCAAAAGAACGGGTATCTAACAACCCGCCATATTCGCGGGCAAAAGGAACGCCTTGGGCGACGCATTGATCTATAATATTTACCGATACCTCGGCTAAGCGATACACATTTCCTTCCCGGGCCCTATAATCCCCACCTTTAATGGTATCGTAAAATAAACGCTGAACGCTATCGCCATCATTACGGTAGTTTTTAGCGGCATTGATGCCCCCCTGGGCAGCAATAGAATGAGCACGTCGGGAACTATCCTGAAAACAAAATGCTTTTACGTTGTATCCTAATTCTGCTAATGAAGCTGCGGCAGATGCTCCTGCCAATCCTGTTCCAACAACGATTATAGTATATTTTCTTTTATTGGCCGGGTTTACCAGTTTAAGGTTAAATTTATGCTTTGACCATTTTTCGGCTAAGGAGCCTTCCGGAATTTTAGAATCTAATATCATTGTAGAAAATATATTTTTACCAGTTTGTTTTGGACAATATCATCTATAATCAGTTATTTAAAAAAGAAAATATACAAGGGCATTAATGCAAATCCAATAGGAATTAACACACCAAATAACCAGACAGATAAGAGTTTAATGATCGGCAGGTAGCGCTTATGGTCTAATCCGAGGGTTTGAAAACCGCTTTTAAAACCATGCACCAAGTGAAAAGACATCGCTAGCATAGCTATAACATATAACGTTACATACCACCATTGTTTAAATGAAAGGTAAACCACTTTATATAGATCTTTCGCTATCAGGACCTGGTTGCCATTTTGTACATCTATATATTCAGAATGCATTATTTCAGTTGTTGAAACAGGTAACTCTGTAATAGTTACGTTTTCAGGGTTTTGCAATTCCGTTTCATAACGTGTATAAGGTAAGCCTCCCCAATGATATTGGGCCCAGAAATTACTCATATGGACGACAATAAAAATTAAAAGTACAGTTCCCAAAATGCCCATATTGCGTGAAGCCCAGGGGCTACTTTTTTCTCCTGCATAAACCGCATAACCAACAGTACGTGCTTTTTTATTATTTAAAGTGAGTACCAAAGCATAAATGGCATGTACGATAATGCTGGCATAAAGAATATACGAAATAATTTTTACAGCCCAAAAATGAGTCATGAAATAGGTATAGGCATTAAAGGCCTGCCCACCATCATCCTTAAAAAGTTGTAAATTTCCTGTTAAATGAACCACAAGGAAAAGGCACATAAATAACCCTGTCAGGCTCATGATTAATTTTTTCCCAAGTGAGGAAGAGAAAGTTTTTGCAAAATGATTCCCCATATCTTTCTGAATTTGCTTTTGGCAAGCAAAAGTATTTAATTAATAGCAGAAAAATATAAAGCTTCTACAGTTAAACCGAGAGTTTTTTCTATTTAGAAACATTCTAAAAGCACTAAACTGATATGCTAAGTAATTTTTCCAGGAGTAGTTTGCGTCCAATTTTTAAATGCTTTTCTAAAGCTACTAGAATCTGAATATCCTAATTTATTAGCCACCATCTCAATTTTAGGATTAGAAGTTTTAATGTATGATAATGCTAGTTCTTTTTTAACCTCTTTACAAATAAAGCGATAATTAACACCTTCTTGCTTCAGTTTTCTCTGGAAAGTTCGTGAAGTGATATTAAAATGCGAGGCGGCTATATCAATGGAAGGCAGTCTACCTTTTCCACTTAATAATAATACCCGCTTCACCCGTTCGGCAAAAGTTCTTTCTCTATGGAACTTATTTTCTTTTTCAATAAAGGCATTACTTAACAATGTGTATAAAGATTTGTTATAACCGATTACAGGGAGTGACATATGTTCTTTCGAAAGAATCATTATATTTTTTTCACTATTAAAGCGAACGTCTGTTTGTAAGATTTGAGTATATTCAGAACTATTCCTGCCCAAATATTTAAGTTCAACTCTAATGGGACTTATCTTTTTTCCTGTTAAACTTTTGAGTAAGGTATGAATAGACGCTATTGTCAGGTCAACAGACTGCCGGGCACTTTCATGATGATTATTTTCCCACTGCAGATCCTGATTGATATGCAAATAAACATGGTGCAGATCAAATTTTAGCTCATATTTAAATTGGGGACAAATCACAGGTAAATATTTGGAAAAAATCTTAAGCGATTCCCCTAAAGTTTCGCAACTTTGCATAAAAAACCCAACCATTCCCCATACATTAGGCGTAAGTTGCTCTCCAATATGTAGGCCCAGTAAAGGATCATTAGTCATTTTAAGGCATATATCCCATATCCGTATAGATTGGTCCAGATCGACCCAACGATCGGCATCATAAATATCAGTCGGGTTTATTCCGGCTAAATTGCAAAGATTCTGCAATTCAGCCCCCCGAGGAATAGCTCCTAAAATAATCTCTCGTACAATTGACATTTTTAGATCCATGTCGTAAAACACCTCCTTCTTGTCGCAATTTAACCTATTTTTTCTTCTTTCTCCATAGTTTTTTTGCATCGTTTATTTAATCAAACATAATATGAAACTAAAACATTTTGTATTTACTGCAGCTATTATGGGGTTGGTAATCGTTTACGCTTGCAACAACTCCGAACAAAAAACAACTAACAAAAGCCAAAATACTATGCTTACTAAGGAAGATACTATTAAGCGAGGCGCTTACCTGGTAACCATGATGTTATGTAATGATTGCCATTCGCCCAAAATTTTTGGTCCTAAGGGAATGGGATTAGATAGTACCCGCTTATTAAGTGGTTTTTCAGGTAAAGAAACTCCAATAACTCAAGCAAGCAAAGATGCAATGAAAGAAGGTTGGATTTTATTTGGCCCTGACCTTACTTCTGCAGTAGGCCCATGGGGTAGGTCTTTTTCTGCCAATCTTACTTCTGATGAAACTGGTATCGGAAACTGGACTGAAGAACAATTCTTCAATGTATTAAGAAAAGGAAAATATAAAGGAATGATGAACAACAGAAATTTGCTGCCGCCTATGCCTTGGGAATTAATTGGACACGCTTCAGATGACGACTTAAGAGCAATATTTGCCTATTTAAAAAGCACTAAGCCCATTAAGAATGTTGTACCTGCTCCTATTGCTCCTAACGCTCTTTAAATCTATCCTTTCCAACAAAAAAGCCCATCTAGTTACTAGATGGGCTTTTTTTATTAATTCTATTAGATTGATTAACCTGCCTGAAAGTTATAGCTCACTCGTGAACCATCAGGGGCTATACCGTTTATACGAACCATATCATCCTTGCCTGCTTCTAAAGCGGTATCAATATCATCCGCTTTATTGATTGGGTTACCGTTAATTGTTGTGATAATTGTACCTCTTGGTATATCAAATTGATCAAAAAATCCGCCGCTTCGAACCTCGGTTACTACCACTCCGGAAGTTATTCCATAACGGCGTTTCTGCTCAGCACTAACCGGGGCAAAGCTTGCTCCCATCTTATTATATAATTCTTCTGCAGAACGACTGGAATTAGAAGCTGTTTTTACAGAATCTTCGCCTTTAAGTGTTACGGTTGTTGAGCGTTCTTTACCATCCCGCAAGTAAGTAAGAGCAATTTTATCTCCAGGACGCAGACGCCCTACTCTTTCCAAAAGATCTGAGGATGAATAAATATTGCTGCCTTCAACTTTGGTAATGATATCTCCCTTTTTTAAGCCGGCCTCCTCAGCGCCACTTTTTCCTACCACATCATTTACATACAGACCGTTATATTGCTTAACGCCAAGTGTTTTAGCATTTTCGGCGTCAAGATCAGTATATGACACACCAAGATAGCCTCTTTTCACCGTACCATATTCTTTGAAATCATTCAATATTTTCTTGGCCAGATTAATTGGAATAGCAAAGCCATATCCTTCATAATTACCACTTTGAGAAGCAATAGCGGCATTAATTCCAATTAATTCTCCCTTAGTGTTTACCAAAGCTCCGCCACTGTTTCCACGATTTATGGCCGCGTCGGTTTGGATAAAGGACTCAATAGCAGTACTCGCCTGTGCTCCCTGACCCCGGGTTGGATAGTTTCTGCTTTGATTAAGAATACCTATGTTTCTTCCTTTAGCGCTAACGATACCTGCAGTAACCGTTGTATTTAACGTAAATGGATAACCCACAGCCAGCACCCATTCTCCAACCTGAACCACATCAGAATTACCTAGTTTTACTATTGGCAAGCCGTTAGCGTTTACTTTAATTAAGGCTAAATCTGTATTCGGATCACGGCCAATAATTTTAGCTTGAAACGAACGCTTATCCGGCAAAACAATGTCAATTTTAGTGGCATCTTCCACCACGTGATTATTGGTTACAATATAACCATCATCAGAAATAATTACCCCTGAGCCTGATGCTTTTACCGGCGATCTTTGCATTCCTCTGCCGCCAAAGAAATCATTAAACATATCTTCAAAAGCATCCCCCTCTGCTCCTTTCTGCCCGGTATAAGTTGTTGTAATGTGGACTACAGCTGGCGTTACCGCTGCTGCTGCCTGGACAAAATCTGCATCTCCTGCTGAAGATATGATGTTTTGGGGATTATTAGCAAAATATACTTTTTGCTGTTCTTCAAACGTGCGGCTGTCGGCATATTTATTTTCGATAAGCTTATAACTTCCCACGGCTACTGCACCGCCAACAAATGCAGTAATAAGGGTAATTCCTACTTTTTTCATAATCACTTTTTTCCTTTATTTTATTTACTTACTCAAATTTAATACCAGTTAAACTGATAATGCAAGCCTTGAGTATAAAATTTGATGTTAAAAAATGTTAAATGGTTTAATTGTATCTAAAATACACCTTTTACATTGGTAATAGCTTTATCAAATTTTTAATAATAAAGCCAGAGTCGCGTTCCATTTCGTAATCTTGCATAAAATAACGTATTAATGATAACTTTTTCGAAATATCAGGGTGCCGGAAACGATTTTATTTTGATAGATAATCGCGATTTAGCTATTAAAAAAGCTCCAAAAGAGCTTATCTCAAAGCTATGTGACCGAAGATTCGGAATTGGGGGAGATGGGGTTATGCTGCTGCAGAAAAAGGAGGGCTTTGATTTTGAAATGATTTATTTTAATGCGGATGGCAGGCCCGGTAGTATGTGTGGAAATGGCGGACGTTGCATGGTTGCTTTTGCCAGGCAATTGGGTATCATAAAAAATGAAACTACTTTTTTGGCAGTTGATGGGTCGCATTATGCCAAAATTTCTGAAAACGGCACTTGGGTTAGTTTACAAATGGTCGAAGTTAATTCGATTAAAAAAGATGGTGAAGCATTTGTTTTAAATACCGGATCGCCCCATTATATTGCTTGTACTTCTAACCTAAACCAAAAAGATGTTTATGCGGAGGGGAAAAAAATAAGATATAGTTCCAATTATACGAATGAAGGCATTAATGTAAACTTTGTGGAGGATTTCGGCGATCATTACTTCGTAAGGACTTACGAACGCGGTGTTGAAGATGAAACCTACGCTTGTGGAACTGGGGCTACCGCCGTTGCCATGGCTATGGCTGAACAAAAAGGCCAAACCGGAGAAATTAATACTGCCATAGCGGTGTTGGGTGGAAGGCTGAACGTTCGTTTCAATTATGATGGCAAAACTTTTACAAAGGTTTTTCTAGAAGGCCCGGCAGAATTGGTCTTTAAGGGTGAAATCGCTATTTAAATAGTTACCTATCAAAATATTTTAAAAAAATATTGGATATATTAAAAATAATACAGTTTTT
>JANWIB010000023.1 GCA_025450155.1 Sphingobacteriaceae bacterium | reverse complement strand
TTTGCACAGAGCCCGGTTAGCAAGGCCCGTTTTTTTTTTTGTGTTCCAAATGGCGGAGTTAAAAGTACAATTGGCAAGCCCTTCAGCTTTTGCCCGTTTGTTTCCCGCTTCAACGAGGTTCGCTGCTATATCAACGCCCAGAACGTTCGCACCGAGCTTTGCTTCGGGTATTGCCGTGGTGCCATCACCGGAACCAAGATCGAGAACGTTAAGGCCTTTGGTGATTCCCGGCTTTGCGACCAGTTGAGCACTGCTTTCGCGCATGGTTTCGGCAATGCGGGTGAAGTCGCCTTTTTCCCATAATGCTTTGTTTGGATTCATGTTGTTTCGTTTTGAGCACGCTAAAATAAAAAATTATCAACGAATACATTTTTAAGGGTTCTCGCATGAATCGTAGGGCACTGAAGGCACATAAAAAGTTATTTTCCGATTAAGAAAAACAAACGGGTTTCAGAAAAGCAAACCTTTGTTAAATATTTCTTTTAATTCATTTCATATTTATATATTTGTCGCCAATTAAAAACCTAAACAACAAATTTAATCTTCTATGAAAAAACTAACTAAAATTACTATGGCCTGTGCATTGGCCATGCTTACGCTAAAGAGTGCCTCTGCCCAAGAAGGAGGTTTTAAAGACCGTTTCTTTATGTCGCTGGGGCATACCATATTTCTTGATTTTTTTGGAATGCCGAATTATTCCAATATTGATACAACTGACTTGTATTACAACGGTACTACTCAAAACATAGTTGAAAGGGAAACCGGATACTCTATTTACACATTCGGAGCGAAGTTCAGAGTAAACCTTGTTGATTTGAATGATAATACATCAATTGATGTTCATGCATGGCCCGCTTTAGGCGTCAGCCTGATGAGTGATGGTGGCTCACACAGTTACGTAGGTTCATTAAGCTTTCCTATTATGGCAGGTATCAACTTCGGTAACGTTTCAACCTATAAGACCAGTCAGAATAAAGGATTTGGTTTTGGAATAGGGTATGAATATCTGAATGGCGGCTTGTTTGGTTCAGTTGATGAGGGAACTAATTATGTTACCGATAATGTAGTAAAAACCACCGGTATGCCGGTTATTGAATTAGCATACCGTTATTGGTCAAAATCAAATAAGGCACGCGAGCTGTCTTTACTCATCGGTTTTGGCGGCAGCGGCAGCTCTAAAATAGAACCGGGCGCTCCACCTGCTATACCAGCACCCGATAAGGCTGCCAAAGGCGGATACCATTACCGATTAATGTGGTCGCATTACATCGACTATTAATCTGAATAAACCATATTTGCAAAACGGGAAGTAATTCATTTTGCTTCTCTTTTTGCTTTACCATAAAATCATTATTATATTTTAATAAACAGCAGCAATGAAAATTTATGCAACATTCATTTTATTGTCTTTACTAAACATTTCGGTTTCTCTTGCACAATATAAATCAAAGGAAGAACTCAATCTGGGGTTGAGCCTTAAAAAACAATATCCCGATGAAGACGTGTGTGCTATTAAAAGCACCGAAACTTATACCTTCAGTATCGGGCGAAACGATACGGTGAATGCACTCAAAGAAATTGAAGAGGAATTTGTCGGGTTAAAGGATAATACAGGAATTACCATTGTCGAAGGTTACGACTTGTTTTCAAGTGTAGATTTCATTCGCACATTCAGTAAAAAAGGTAAAAGCTATTCATCTGATGACTATACAAGCGTATCCGACAAGGCACATTTTCAAAGCGATATTTTTGATGATGATAATCGTTACAAATCATTTTCACTTTATTTTGAAACATTAGGAAAAGCAACAAAATACGAGTTGAGAAAATCTTATAAGGATGTGAAATATCTTAATTCGGCTTTTTTCCACGATCGTTATCCTGTAAACGAAAAGACAATCATTTATGAAATTCCCGATTGGCTCGAAGCCGATTTAAAAGAATTTAACTTTGAAGGATGGAACATTAAAAAAACGTCAGTTCATAATGACAAAAAAAAACTTACTGTTCACACCTATACAGTTACCGGTTGTTATGCCATGAAAAAAGAAGATTATGCTCCATCTATAACATTTAAGTTTCCGCACATTGTTTTTGTTCCCAAAAAGTTTACAAAGAAAAATGGCACTTCAACAAAAATTTTCAGCAGCACCGATGATTTATATGAATGGTATTCATACCTGGTAAGTAAATCTAAAAACGACAAAGCAGCTTTAAAAGGCCCGGTTGACAAACTGATAGAAGGCAAAACAAATGACAAAGACAAAATAAAAGCTATCTATTATTGGGTGCAGGATAACATCAGGTATATTGCCTTTGAAGGCGGTCTTGCAGGCTTTATTCCTGAAAGTGCCGATAAAGTTTACAAAACCAAATATGGCGATTGCAAAGGCATGGCAAATCTTCTTACGAACATGCTTCAAATTGCAGGTTATGATGCGCGTCTTACCTGGATTGGCACAAAAGATATTCCTTATGATTATTCATTATCTTCTCTTTGCGTGGATAACCACATGATTTGCTCCGTCTTTTTAAAAGATTCTATTTATTTTCTGGACGGCACTGAAAATTTTATTGCGTTTGGCGATTATGCTTACCGTATCCAGGGACGTCCTGCCCTAATACAGGATGGGAAAAAATACATCATAAAGAACGTTCCTGATTTACCAAAAGAGCGCAATAAATTTGAGGTAAAATCGAGCATGACACTTTCCGGTGATTTACTTAAAGGCAAAGGAAGCAATGTTTTTAATGGTGAATCTCAAACATCCATTTTAAACAGTTATGCGCTTACAGAATCCGATAAGAAAGAAGAATTTTTGCATAGAATTATTTCAGGATATAATAAAAGCTTTTCAATAATTAATCTTAAAACTACCGACCTTACCGACCGTGAGAAGCCGTTAAATTTTAATTATGATTTTGAAATGGCCAACCAGGTAACACAGGCTTCAGGTGAAACGTATGTTTCCATTGATTTTTATCATGATTTTGAAAAGTACATGCCTGATGAAAAACGCCAGAACGATTATGTTTTGGATGAAAAGATTTACCGGACTTATACAGTTGAATTTGAAGTGCCGAAAGGTTACACTGTAAAATACGTACCTGAATCATTTTCTGTAAGCTATCCCGATTATAAATTTGATGTGTCCTATAAAAAACAAGGGAATAAAATAATATTGAACAAAATCTTATCCATTGATAATGGCATCATAAAAACTTCTGTTTTTCCGCAATGGAAAAAGGATCTTAAGCAATTAAAGAAAATGTCCGATGAACAATTAGTCCTAGTAAAAGGGCAGTAATAAACTTACACACTGAAAATTTCAAAACCTGATTTATAAAACTTAAACCGTATGAAAAACATTTTAATTGTTGCAGCTGTTGTATTTCTTAGCATTTCTAACGTTTTCTCACAGGGGCGTGGTGCCCGGAACAGGGCGGATAAACTGAATAATGAGGAAATTCAAAAAATTTTTAATGACAAGGATCCTGATTTTGCACCCAAAGAAGTTCCTGATAAGTGGAAAAATGAATCAGCTGTTGTTATCGCCCAAAAATTTAAATATGAATATACTGCTGAAGGCAAGCGCAATTTAAATTATGTTGAAACTACCCGTAGAAGGATCAAATTGCTTGATAAAGCTGCTGTCGAAAAATTTTCGACATTTTATTTTTACCGTACCAGTGGAGTTACCTTGTATGGCCGGTCAAAAGAAAGCCAGGATAATTTTGCCATAATGATTACTAAAGCAAATGGAACAACCCGTATAATTGAAAAAAAAGATGCGATTAAAACTGAGTTTAAGGAAACTCCTGTTTTCTTCCGTTCACGATTTTACGGAACAGCATTTGAATATTATAAAGTAGCGGTAGCTGATATCGAACCGGGTGATGTTTTTGATTATTTTCTTGTGGTTCATGGCGAAGGTTATAATTTCACCGGTAATGCCCAGGCATTACCAGCAGTGCTTGCCACCATGAATGGAGATTATTCGATTATGAAAACAAAAATTGATTTCACTGTTGATCGTGGATTCTTTATCAACTTTAAATCTTCAAATGGTGCAACGGAACTGAAAAAAAACCCCAATATAGACCGGAATACCTATTCCTATTCACTGGCAGACCAGGATAGGAATAAGATTGATGATTCAAGGTGGTTGTATGAATATCGCGAAATCCCGACCGTAAAATTCCAGGTGTGCTTTTCGCAGATCGGACGCGACAGCCGCTATTTCCTTGGCAAAATGGATGAACCCACCACTTCTGTTACTGCACAGCAGGTTGCTCTGAAAGTAAACTATTGGTTTTCTACACAGGATTATTGGAGTTCTTATTACGTTCCCGAAATCAAAAGTCGTCTCAAGCGCGACCATGGCAGAACAACCGATAAGAAAGAAATCGCAAAACTTTCTTATTATTATCTGCGAAATATTGCCTTTTCCGGAAAAACACTTTCCAGCTATTCTGCCTCCGATATTGGGTATATGCCTCATGCTGTATTTGCCCGGGTAATGTATGATATTTTAAAAGATCAGGACATTCCATGCGATATCTGCGTGGCCCCCGATAGAAGCATATCAAAAATTGATGATGTTGTCTTAGCTGATGAATTAAATTGGTTTATTAAAACCGGTAACGATTACATTTTCACAATGACAAAATATTCCAACTTTAAGGATGTTGATCCCGATCTTGAAGGGCAGGATGCCTACCTTGTAAAAATTGATCACAGGGAAAGTAATCAGACAGCCACTAAAATCACTTTACCCGTTTCCACTCCCGATAAAAATACAACCACCAACGAGCTTTCAGCCAAACTGGACGATGAAATGGAAAATTTAGTTGTTAGCGAAAAATCAACTATTAAAGGAGCCGGGAAAACTTATTATAACCATACGATTTTAAAAAATTATGATTGGGAAAAGACCGATCATTTATCGTATGGCGGAAAGCCCCCCGAAGAAGAAAAGGCCGAATCGCGAAATAAAAATAAGATTGCTGAAGCTGAACGTCAGAAAACTGCAAAATCTGATGAAGACCGCAAGAATAAACTCGATCTGATGAAAGAAGAATTAAAAGATGAGTTTGCCAATGTAGTATCTTATGATGACTGCCAGATTGTAAAGGGCGGAAGAAGCTATGTTTCAC
>JANWIB010000022.1 GCA_025450155.1 Sphingobacteriaceae bacterium | reverse complement strand
ATTTTGACGGTAACAAACAATACACCGTTCAACCTAATCTTGGTATTGGCATACGTATCCAAAAATTCTCTCTTGATTATGCCCTTACAGATATCGGAAATACTTCCGATGCCTTATATAGCAATGTATTTTCTATCCGGCTCGATTTTGGGAAGTAAGCTGCATTACCACTTTCACAAATAGCATCAAAATCCTATCTTCGTTCATGTCGCTTTTTGAAGTTAAAGAACGCATGGATATGCTTGTAAAAGAGCTTAACCAGCATAATTACAATTATTACGTTTTAGCTCAACCCACTATCTCAGATTATGATTTTGATAAGAAACTTGATGAACTTATAGCACTCGAAAAGCAACATCCTGAATTTCAAGACCCCGATTCGCCAACACAAAAAGTAGGTGGCGAAATAACCAAAGAATTTAAAACAGTAAAGCACAAATGGCCCATGCTATCATTGGGCAATACCTATAACGAACAGGATTTACGGGATTTTGACGAACGAATACGTAAAGCAATAGGCGATGATTTTGAATACGTTTGCGAATTAAAGTTCGATGGGTTCTCCATAAGCCTTACCTATGAAGATGGAAAATTGGTTCGGGCGGTCACCCGGGGAGATGGAACCCAGGGTGATGATGTTACGGCGAACATTCGTACAATTAACCGAATTCCACGTAAAATACAGGGCAATTATCCCGAAAATTTCGAAATCCGGGGAGAAGTATTCATGCATCGCCCGGCTTTTGAACGGCTTAATAGCGAGCGTCTTGAAAACGATGAAGTACCTTATGCTAACCCCCGTAATTTTGCTTCGGGAACCATTAAACTACAAGACTCACGTGAAGTAGCAAAACGCCCACTGGATTGTTTTCTATATTTCCTCTATACAGAAAAAATCGTTTTTAAAACCCATTGGGAAAGCCTTCAAACAGTTAAAGAGTGGGGGTTTCATACATGCGAGCATAACCGGTTGTGTAAAAATATAAACGAAGCTTTAGACTTTATCCACGAATGGAGCAATAAACGCCATAAATTAAGTTACGATATAGACGGCATTGTTTTAAAAGTGAACAACTACGACCAACAGCAGGAATTGGGATTTACAGCAAAATCTCCACGCTGGGCCATCGCCTATAAATATAAAGCGGAAGAAGTGGAAACAACACTTGAGCATGTAAGTTACCAGGTTGGACGTACCGGAGCAATTACCCCTGTAGCCAATTTAAAGCCCGTTCTTTTAGCTGGAACCACTGTAAAGCGGGCTACTTTACATAATGCTAACGAAATGGAACGCCTCGATTTGCACGAGGGAGATTCGGTATTTGTAGAAAAAGGCGGAGAGATAATCCCTAAAATTATCAGTGTAAACACGTTAAAAAGAAAAGAAGGCGCAAAGAAAATTCGTTATCCTGATATCTGCCCTGAATGTGGTAGCAACCTGGTGCGGAAAGAGGGGGAGGCTGTACATTATTGTCCCAATGATGAAGGATGTCCACCACAAATTGTTGGCAAAATCCAGCACTTCATTAGCAGAAAAGCAATGGATATTGAAGGCTTAGGTCAGGAAACAATCGAGGCTTTTTACAGAAAGGGTTACTTGGAGCATATTAGTGATCTTTATCGATTACATGAGAAAAAGGAGGAGCTGAAACAACTGGAACGATTTGGCGAAAAATCAATCCATAATATGCTGGAAGGCATTGAAAAATCGAAAGAAATGCCTTTTGAAAAAGTATTATTCGGCTTAGGCATACGCTATGTAGGTGAAACTGTTGCCCGAAAAATAGCTGCTCACTTTAAAAATATTGACAGTTTACGAAATGCCGGTTTTGAAGAACTGACTTTGGTGGATGAGATAGGCGACCGAATTGCAGAAAGTTTAATAGATTACTTTCAAGATGAACGGCATAATGAGCAAATTGCTCTATTACAACAATATGGTTTGCAATTTGAGGGCATAAAAAAGGAAGTAACATTTGCAAGTAACAGGCTTGAAGGAAAAACTTTTTTAATATCCGGAGTATTTGAAAGATTTAGCAGAGATGAATTGAGTAATTTGATTGAGTCGCATAATGGGAAAATACTTAGTGGTATTTCATCTAAGCTTAATTATTTAGTTGCAGGAGAAAACATGGGGCCTTCTAAATTAGAAAAGGCCAACAAGTTGAATATTCCGCTTATTTCTGATAATGAACTTCTGCAAATGATAAAACCGGATTAAAATACACGAAAATATTTTCAAACCAATTTCGGCTAAAATAGTAGTACTGAAGCACCTAAAGCTCATATTCACATGAAGAAATTTTACGGAACGGGGGTTGCCATGGTAACTCCTTTTAAAAAGGATGGTTCTATAGATTTTTCCGCCTTAAAAAACCTGATCAATTTTTTGATTGATGGAAAGGTAGAATATTTAGTATCCTTGGGAACCACCGGAGAATCGGCCACATTAGATCAAAAAGAAAAAGAAGCTATTTGGGAATTTACCAGCGAAACCGTAGCGGGCCGTGTGCCTTTGGTAGCCGGAATTGGAGGAAACGATACACGTAAAATAGTCTCGGAATTTAAGCAATTTAAGCCCAAAGGATTTGATGCCATTCTATCGGTCGGCCCATATTATAACAAACCTACACAGGAAGGTATTTATCAGCATTACAAAGCGCTCTCGCAGGTTTCGCCCTTACCCATCATTCTTTACAATGTTCCGGGCAGAACCAGTTGTCATATCGCTGCTGAAACTACATTAAGATTAGCGCATGATTTCGATAACATCATTGCAGTAAAAGAGGCTTCCGGAAATTTCGAACAGTGCAATAAAATTTTACGCGACAAACCCGACCGATTCTTATTGATTTCAGGAGATGACCCGCTCACGCTTCCTTTAATATCGTTAGGTGCGGCAGGCGTAATTTCTGTTGTTGGCAATGTTTTGCCAGGTATTTTTTCAAAAATGGTTCGTTTATCTCTACAGGAAAAATGGAAAGAAGCGCAAACTTTACATTTTAAACTGTTAGAAATAACTAATTTATTTTTTACCGAAGGAAGTCCTGGAGGAGTAAAAGCGGGATTGAAACAGTTGGGGTTATGTGACGACACGATGCGTCTGCCATTGGTAAATGTAAGTGAAACGAATTACCAAAAAATAGAGAGGGAATTAATAAGGCTTAAACAAATGTGAAAAGAGATTAAACTAAAAAACCCCGGCTATCCGGGGTTTTAGTTTAAAATAAAGAAGTTATTTCTTTTTTGTAGCTTCTTTATTTTTCTTGTCCTGAACCTCTAAACGAATTGCCTGAGCCAGGTTTTTCAAATCTTGCATTCCTTTTCTTACACGAGTACCAGCAGCGCTGTTCCCTTTGTTGTAGAACTTATCTGCATCGTCTGCTAAGCCATCTACCAGTTTTTTTACTTCTTGAAATTTTTTCATTTTTAATTACTCCTTTGCTTGGTTAAAGTTGCTTTATTTTAATATGGGCTAATGTAAAATGTTTTTTTGTAAAAAAAAATTAAAAAAAGTGTTATTAAACATCTATTAATGCATTTTTTTCCACATTTAGATCAGTTTCTAACACTTTGGTTGCAAATTATAGTATGCCCTATCAAGATATAGTTAATAAAATTAACTTTTAAGAAATGACCCCTTTGTTATCGTTCATACAGGATTATGCAAAAACAACTTTATGCTCCTTATAATATCCTTTATGTAATTTCTCCGCAACTTCAGAGAATGCATTTAATGTTCGTTGTACATCTTCCATGGAATGAGATGCAGTGGGAATGATACGAAGTTCCAATAACCCTTTAGGGATAACCGGATAAACAACAATAGAGCAAAATATGCCGTAATTCTCACGCAAGTCCATAGTAATTGCCGTAGCATCAGATAATTCTCCCTTCAAAAATACCGGGGTAACCATGGTATTGGTTATTCCCAGATCAAAACCACGCTCCTTTAATCCATTTTGCAATGCGGTTGCAATTTGCCATAGCCTCTCCCGTAATTCTGGCCTGGTCTTTAAAAGTTCCAAACGTTTGTGCAAGCCAATAACCATAGGCATTGGCAAGGATTTAGCAAAAGTTTGAGACCGCATATTATACCTGAGGTAATTCACAACCTCTTCAGTTGAAGCTACAAAAGCTCCTATACCTGCCATAGATTTAGCAAAGGTTCCAAAGTAAATATCAACACCATCTACGCAATTTTGGGCCTCGTGAGTTCCGGCACCGGTTCCCCCCATAGTTCCAAAGCCATGCGCATCATCAATTAGTAAACGAAATTTAAATTCATTTTTAAGTTGTACCAGTTCTTTAAGCTTTCCTTGTGCTCCTGACATTCCAAAAACACCTTCAGTGATCACCAGGATAGATCCGCCGGTTTGTTCAACCAGTTTTGTTGCCCGTTCTAATTGCTTGCGACAGCTATCGATATCATTGTGCTGATATACAAAGCGTTTACCCATGTGTAGCCTTACGCCATCAATAATACAAGCGTGAGATTCTGCATCATAAACAATAACATCATTACGATCAACCAGCGTATCAATAATAGAGACCATGCCCTGATAACCATAATTTAGCAGAAAAGCATCTTGCTTCCCTACAAACTCTGCCAAATCTTTCTCTAACGCTTCATGATGAGTAGAATTGCCAGACATCATTCTTGCTCCCATTGGATAGGCAAGGCCATACTCAGCTGCAGCTTTTGCATCGGCTTCTCGTACTTCGGGATGATTAGCAAGGCCCAAATAATTATTTAAGCTCCACACTATATGTTCTTTGCCACGAAATTTCATGTGGGGAGCTATTTCTCCCTCTAATTTGGGAAAAGAAAAATATCCATGCGACCATTTTTGGTGCTGCCCTAAAGGGCCCATATTCTTAGCTATCTTATCAAATAAATCCAATGGTATCGTATTTAGGTTATAATAAACTGCAAAGTTATAATTTAGACGTTTTAAATCAACTTGTCTATTTTTAAATTAAACTTGATTAGTCGCTCATTTTATACAAAAAAGCCTCTATGATCTCTCATAAAGGCTTTTTTATTTTAATTCAGCTAATCTACATTATCATGTAGAAAAGAATTATTGGGTCGAATTTCTGTAATGCCATCTTCTTCCGAAAGGGTAAAACGTGATACTTGTGATTCTGAAGATTGAGGTGCTTGTTGAAGCGCCATTTGTTTACGCTTGTATGCTGGCTCATTTTCCAACTCCTGCAACCCGTTTGTTGTACGCAATTTCATACTTAAGTCTTTTAATCGCAAGATACGTTCTTTAGACTTTCTCAATTGCTCTTCGATTGATTCATCCGATTTATTTTCATCCGGATTGAGTGTTTCTGCAATGGGCTCGAAAGAATTAGCATCCTCTGGTTCATTAATTTCTGAAATGGATTCAGTAAATACAAAATTTGATTCAGATTCCTTTAACTCAAATTCAAAAGAAGCTTCCTCTTGTTGAGGCTCATTTTCAGTTAAATTATGTATATCTTCTGTTGACTGATCTTCTTCCGAGATACTTTTACTAAAGAAACCTGCGAAAAGGTCGGCTTGCCCTTCCTGCTGTTCATCATCAGCTATATCCTCTGTTTTTGCATCTTCCAATAATGTTATTGTTGGTTCAATAAAACTGTTAGTAGCATTAACAGGTTTTACTAAAGGAGCATCATCCGGAGTGAGCATAGAAACTTTTCGTTGCTGGCTTTTTTCCATGGCACGCTCTTCGGTAGTTTGAAAACCGGTTGCAATAATGGTAACAGAAAGTTTCTCCCCTAACGATTCATCAACGCAATTACCCCATATCAAATCGGCCGCAAGCCCCGCTTCTTCCTGAATATAATCTGTAATAACACTTACTTCATCCATGGAAACTTCTTTAGAGCCTGAACTTATATTCAACAGGATGTATCGGGCACCTTCAATTTCATTATCTTTCAATAAGGGCGAAGCTAAAGCACCTTCAACAGCACGCAAAGCACGATTTTCACCTTCAGCAGCGTAGCTACCCATGATAGCAACTCCACTTTGGTGCATTACGGTACGAACATCTTTAAAGTCCACATTAATGTATCCTGGTATTGTTATTATTTCTGCGATACCTTTAGCTGCCGTTGTTAAAATATTATCCGCCTGGGCAAAAGCTGCACTTAATGTCAGGTTCCCAAATATCTCCCTCATCCGGTCGTTAGAAATCACTAAATAGGAATCTACATGTTTCTTAAACTCTTCTAATCCCTCTTCGGCCTGCATCTTACGCCGTTTTCCTTCAAATGAAAAAGGTGTTGTTACAATTCCTACCGTAAGTATATCCAGTTCTTTTGCAGCCTTAGCAATAATAGGGCTTGCGCCGGTACCGGTACCCCCACCCATACCTGCTGTAATAAATAGCATTTTGGTATTGGGTGCAAGCATGCGTTTGAGGTCTTCGATATTTTCGATAGCCGAGTTTTTTCCTACTTCGGGGATAGAACCTGCTCCCATACCCTCAGTAAGACTGGCTCCCAACTGCACTTTATTAGGAATGGGGCTTAACTCTAAAGCTTGTGCATCGGTATTACAGATAATAAAGTCTACACCGGTAATCCCCTGCCTATACATATGGTTCACGGCGTTACCACCGCCACCACCAACACCAATTACTTTAATAATTGATGATTGTTCTTTTAACATTTCAAATTGCATATCGCTTATTTTCAAGTAAATACTTCCGTATTACATTACACACCTTTACGATGTAATGATAAAAAATTTTACACAGAAGTTATCCACATGTGTTAGCAATGTGAATAACTTACTACTTGTTGAAAACTACTTTATATAATCTTCATCTTTTATGTCGTCCTTAATAAATTTTGCCCCGGTTTGCAATAATTTATCAAACAAACCGAAGGATTTTTTCTCTTTCTCTGTGGACTGTGACTTCTCGATATAAACTCCGGGCTGTTTGCTCGAATTAAGCACCTCTTCCGCCCTCTGGATGCCCTTTATTAGTAAGCCAATACCTGTTGCAAACAATGGGCTTTTTAAATCTTCATAATTGTTTTTAGGCAATACTTCGTTTTTAGCCAAATGCTCATTTGGATATCCCACACGACAATCTAACCCGGTTACATATTCAACCAATTGTGGCAAGTGTTTTAATTGTGCGCCTCCTCCTGTGATAACAATACCTGCAATTAGCTTTTTTTCATATCCTGAAGATTTAATTTCATAATACACATGCTCAATAATCTCTTCCATACGAGCTTGTATCACATAGGCCAGATTTTTAACTGAAATTTCTTTAGGATCCCGGCCACGCAAACCGGGAATACTGATGATCTCATTATCCTTATTCTCGTCTGCCAAAGCTGATCCAAAACGAGTTTTTAACAGCTCGGCCTGGTTGCGCATTACTGAGCAACCTTCACGAATATCTTCGGTAACACTGTTTCCACCGAAAGGAATTACAGCGGTATGTCGAATAATACCTTCGTGGAAGATCGCAATGTCTGTTGTTCCACCTCCAATGTCTACTAGCACGACACCGGCTTCTTTTTCTTCATCACTCAATACAGACTCGGAAGAAGCAAGTGGTTCGAGAATAAGTTCTTGCGTTTCGAGACTGGCATTGTTCACGCATTTCAGGATATTTTTTACGGCGCTAACATGCCCCGAAATGATGTGAAAATTGGCTTCCAGCCGAACGCCTGCCATACCGATCGGATCTTTAATTCCCGGCTCGTTGTCTATGGTAAATTCCTGCGGAAGGACGTGGATAATTTCCTCTCCGGGAGGCATCACCAATTTATACATATCCTCGACCAGTTTCTCGATATCTTTTCGCTGACTTTCATTTTGAAGATCCTTACGAGTAAGAATTCCGCGATGCTGGAGGCTTTTGATGTGCTGTCCGGCTATACCCACGTTAACAATTTTAATGTCCACGTTTGATTGGGCGCTTGCTTCTTCGGCAGCTTGTACAATACCTTGTACCGTTTTTTGGATATTAGAAACTACGCCGCGTGTAACGCCGGCAGATTCGGCCTTGCCAATACCTAATATCTCAATTTTACCGTGGTTGCTCCGGCGACCAACGGTAACACAAATTTTGGTGGTTCCAATGTCTAAGCCGACAACTATTGGAGCGCCTTTTGTTTGAGTAGAAGTACTTTTTTCCATAATTAATGCGTAACTATTTTACCTGTGTCCTGAATTGTATTTTTTGTTGTATCTATTGCTGATATAGTATCAGCGGTAATGGTTCTTAATTCATTTGTAGCATTGGCTATTGCGGAGGATTTTACACACACAATCTGATTGGCATATTTTATACTGATTGTTTTGTATGTATCCCATCCAGCCAAAGGCAATGCTTTTTTATAGAAGATGAGCAGGTTTCGAAATTTACTTTGCAAGGAATCTGCATTGCCTAAAATGATTCTATGATCGCCCACACGCGGAATCATTTCAATTTCGTTTTGCTGATTGACGTATAGTTGCTCTATTTGATGGTTCCAAAGGGTATCTTTTTCTATAAATTGTGCCGTTTGGAAAAGATCACGGGCCAGTTTTGTTTTTAAGGTATCTACCTTATTGTTAAAATTTTCAAGGATATATCCATTGGCTACAAGCACACGGGCTGTAAAGCTTGCAGAGGTTGGGATTTTAAACCCGTTTCTGTCAATATAAAAATCCTGATTGGTAAGATTGAGCACCCTTAAAACTGGCTCGCGTTGTTTAATTTGGATATGAATTATACCATCCATATCGGCAAAAACCTTTGCTTCTTGTATAAAAGGATTCGACTTTAATACCGTTTCAATTTGCTGAATATTGATCTTGTTTAACATTCTCCCTACCAAGGGGCCCTGTGTTTGTAATAAGATGTTATCCACTTCCGGCCTTTCGATAAAATTATAGGTGCCGGGAATAACTATCTTTACTTCTTTACATCGCACTTCACTTTTTTGAACTTCGATAAAACCCATCAGTATAACTAACCCGCTCATACTAACAAGCCAGATAAACCCTAATACTATCGCTTTCCAGTTAATTCTTTTAAGCATTTTGTAACACGTTTTTTAAGGGTTCGACCAAGGTATCAATATCACCTGCACCTACTGTTAAAAGTAATTCGGGCTGTTGGTTCTTCACAAACTCCAATGCCTCCTGCTTTCCAAGTTGTGTATGTTTGGATTCCATTTTTTCTAAAATCATTGCTGAAGTAACTCCCGGAATCGGCAACTCACGGGCGGGGTAAATATCCAGCATGAGTAGCTCATCGGTCATATCTAAAACCTCTGCAAAGCCATCAGCAAAATCGCGGGTACGCGTAAATAGATGAGGCTGAAAAATGGTGGTTAATTTTTTATTCGGATACAAACTTTTTACGGCTGTAATACAGGCACGTAACTCTTCCGGATGATGTGCATAATCATCAATATAAATGTGCTTATCGGTTTTAACGATATACTCAAAACGGCGTTTAACTCCTCTGAAGGCCCGTAGAGCATCTTTAATTTTATCTGTCGAAATACCAAGTAATAAGGCTATTTCTATAGCCGCTACAGCATTTTCTACATTATGCAGACCGGGTATTCCTAGTTCTGTATTAGGAATTATACCGTTATCGGATTTAAAATCAAAAACGAATGAACCTTTTTCGATACGTACATTTTCTGCTTTTATATCAGCAATACCATCAGCAGCATAGGTCTTTCCGTTTTCAAGAGGCAAGCCTGCTCTATAAATCAGTTTTCCACCAGGTTTTATTTGGGAAGCAAAAAGTTTAAATGATTCTGTTAAATGCGCCTTATCTCCATAAATATCCAAGTGATCGGCATCCATTGAGGTGATGAGGGCAATATCGGGATGCAGCGTCAAAAAAGAACGGTCGTATTCATCGGCTTCTACCACTACGACATTGTTTTTACCAAAGAGCACGTTGGTATTATAGTTCGTTGCAATGCCTCCTAGAAATGCGGAGCAGTCGTAGCCGCTGTGTTTTAGAATATGTGCAACAATACTGGATGTTGTGGTTTTACCATGGGTTCCTCCTACGGCAATGGTGAACATTCCTTTGCTGATGATTCCCAATACTTCCGAACGTTTCTTTAAAGCGAATCCCTTATCTCTGAAATAGTTCAGGATCAAAGAATCTTTAGGAATGGCAGGTGTATAAATAATTAATGCAGAATCTGATGGTGTGGAGAAATCTGATGGAATTAGTTCGATTTTATCTTCAAAAATCACCTGAATTCCTTCTTCTATTAAACTGGAAGTTAAAGCTGTGGGCGTACGGTCGTAGCCGCAAACCAGGCGTCCGCGTTGATGAAAATAGCGTGCAAGACCGCTCATGCCAATACCACCAATGCCTATCAGGTAAACGTTTTCTACCCCTAAATCCCCTTTCAGGAGATTTGAAATATTAGCCTTCTCCTTTTGGGGGTAGCTTTTTGTGGCCATCTCTAATACTTTTTTCGCAATGACTTCATCGGCATTGGGTAAAGCCATTTTTGCAATGTTTTCGCTTAATTGATTACATTTTTTTTCATCGGCAATGAGATTCAATGCAATAGTTACCAGGTTTTTCTCCGCCAAATTATCGGCAACTACTAGTGCCGCATCATTTTCTACTAAGGCCGAGGCATTTTTAGTTTGATGATCTTCGGCTACATTAGGTGAAGGAACCAGAATAACCGGTTTTTTAATGACACATAATTCCGCAATGGTTCCTGCACCGGCACGGGAAATAATTACATCAGCCGCGGCGTAAGCCAAATCCATCCGGTTAAGAAATTCAAGGATTTTGATCTGGCCGTTAAATTTCTCACCAACTCGTTCTTTAATCCCAGAATAGTAATATTTTCCGGTCTGCCAAATCAGTTGAACACCTGCACTAATCATATTCTCTAATCCAGCCAGCATACTTTTATTCAATGTTCCCGCACCCAGGCTTCCACCCGTTACCAGTATGGTTTTTTTCTCTGGGGACAACCCAAAGAACTGATAGGCTTCTTCTTTTTTATCTTGAATTGCTACTGATTCTTTGCGAATTGGATTACCGGTAAGCAACAGTTTATTTCTCGAAAAGAATTTATCCATTCCTTCAAAGGCCACGCAGATTAACCGGGCCTTTTTCCCAAGCCATTTATTGGTTATCCCTGCGTACGAATTTTGCTCCTGGATCAGGTAAGGGATATTCATTTGCCCGGCCGCATAAAGCAAGGGACCAGAGGCATAACCACCCACTCCTACGGCAACATCAGGCTTAAATTCTCTTATAATGACTCTCGCTTTCAGGACACTTTTTAACAATTTAAAGGGTAGTAGGATATTTTTCCATAAGGATTTACGCTGAAAGCCCTGAATATTCAATCCAATAATTTTGTACCCCGCAGCTGGCACTTTCTCCATCTCCATCCTGCCATTAGCGCCTACAAAAAGGATTTCGGTATCCGGATCCAGACGCTTTAAGGCGTTAGCAATAGCCACCGCAGGAAAGATATGTCCTCCTGTTCCACCTCCGCTTATGATTACCCGCTTTGCCATTAAGCCTCTCCCCAACCCTCTCCAAAGGAGAGGGAGTTTAAATGATATGTATTATTTGCACATTTTCTCATTAGCATATCTGCACAGTCCCTTCGACAAGCTCGGGCTGACATTATTATCCCATTGCAGGAATTTCGCCTATAATAATTTTCTCTTCTTTATTTATTGCCTTGCCCTGTTTATCACTGTTTTTCTTCTCTTCAATATCCCGGCTCACACTCAAAATAATCCCAAATGCCACACTGGTAAATAAAATGGACGTTCCGCCCATACTTACCAAGGGAAGCGGAACCCCGGTCACCGGCCCCAAACCTACCGCTACAGCCATATTCGCAAAGGCTTGTATAGTTAAACTGAAGCTTAAGCCTGCTGCAAGCAAGGCTCCAAATGCTTTGGGGCTGTGGGTAACAATTAATATACACCGGTATAAAAACACGAGGTAAATAATTGCCAACAATACACCGCCCAGCAAACCATATTCTTCTATGATTAATGCATAAACGAAATCTGAGTAAGGATGTGGAAGAAAATTTCGCTGTGTGCTGTTGCCAGGGCCTTTACCAATAATTCCGCCAGTTGCTATCGCAATTTTAGATTGATTTGCCTGAAATGATTTATCCGGATCAGCCTTTTCGGGGTGCATGTACGCCTCAATACGAGAAATATAGGTTTTGCGGCGAGGCCCTAAAAGCACTACTCCTGATAACAATACGATTCCGGCAAGACAAACAATGGCAATTTGTTTAATACTGATACGGCCTATAATCAACAATAAAATACTTACTCCGAAAAGCATTAACGCGGTAGAGAGATTGGCCAAAGCGATAAGGATAAACACCGCACAAACAGACCCCATTATGGGGATAAATGCTTGTTTCACGTCCTTAATATTTTCCTGCTTTTTGGTTAAAGAACGGGCTAAAAATGTAATCAACGCCAGTTTTGCTAAGTCGGAAGTTTGAAAAGTTTGATTGATGACCGGAATGGTTACCCAACGGCTGGCATCATTTACTGTATTCCCAAATATCAGCGTATACAACAAAAGGGGAATAGTAATAATCATCAGCACTTTGGAAATGCCGGCATAATAGCGGTAATCCAACAGATGTGAAAAGTACATCAAAGCCAAGCCACCCACAATCATAACCAAATGCTTAATCAGAAATTGTTCGGTACCCACTCCTTTTTTGTAAGCCAGAGTTCCGGTAGCGCTATAAATAGCTAACAATGACCAGATTGATAGTAGAATTACAATCAACCAGATCCATCGATCGCCTTTGGTTTTATTGAGTATAGTATTGATCATAAGCCTCTCCCCAACCCTCTCCAAAAGAGAGGGAGTTTACATCTTTATTATTTACACATCTGCGCATTTGCATATCCGCACATTCATTATAATTCCATTACTGCTTTTTTAAATTGATTGCCCCGGTCTTCGTAATTATTGAAGAGATCAAAGCTGGCACAAGCGGGAGAGAGCAATACCGTATCTCCTTTTTTAGCCAGATGAAACGCTACCTGAACGGCCTCGGCTGCCGAAAATGTATTGACAATAATTTCGGTATCGTCTTCAAAAGCATCGTGAATTGCTTTATTATCCTTTCCCAAGCACACAATGGCTTTAACTTTACTTTTTACCAAATCTCGAAGCATCGCATAATCATTTCCTTTATCCACACCACCAAGAATCAGAACTACATTTGTGGTCATGCTTTCTAAGGCATACCAGGTCGAGTTTACATTCGTTGCTTTAGAATCATTAATAAAGTTAATGCCGGAAATACGGGCAACATGCTCTAACCTGTGCTCAATATTTTTAAAATTACCCATGCTTTCCCGAACGCTCTCATTTCGTAGGTCGAGTATTTTAGCAACGATACCTGATGCCATAGAGTTATAAATGTTGTGCTTGCCTTGCAAGGCTAATTCGGTTATTGACATAACTAATGGTTTTTGATGGTTTTTATATAGGTTTATGATGATGTTATTATCTTCTAAATAAGCTCCTGTTTCAACTTTATGTTTGATTGAGAAAGGATAGGATGTAGCTTTAATAACTTGTTTTTTTAAGCCGTTTAAGGTCTCGATATCATCGGCGCAGTAAATAAAAACGTCTTTTTCCGTTTGATTTTGAATGATGCGAAATTTCGCATCCGCATAGTTCTCCATTTTGTACTCGTATCGGTCTAAATGATCTGCTGTAATATTTAACAAGACTGCTATATCAGCTTTAAAGCTGTACATATCATCGAGCATAAAACTGCTGATCTCCAACACATAATACTCAAACTGTTCCGTAGCAACCTGTCTGGCAAAACTGTGGCCGATGTTGCCCGCCAAACCTGCATTCAGCCCCGCATTTTTAAGAATATGATAGGTAAGCAGTGTTGTGGTCGACTTACCGTTGGAACCTGTAATGCAAATCAGTTTTGCATCGGTATATCGTCCCGCGAATTCAATCTCCGAAATCACCGGAATAT
>JANWIB010000021.1 GCA_025450155.1 Sphingobacteriaceae bacterium | reverse complement strand
TCAATGGCGACAATCGTTTCGCCTGTTTGTAAGTTGGTAATAGTCATGGGAGCCCCAACTAATTGATTTACATTACCTGAGTTATATCGTATTATCTGGCTGGGAATTGCTGTTGTACCATTTGTCAATCCAACAAAATTCAAACCGGGTTTCGTAATTGTTGGATTGAGGCTCAAGGAGTCCTCTTTACAGGCGTTTAAAGAACCCAATGCCACACATAATGCTACAATCAGGATTTTTGCCTTAGCTAATTTTATATTCATACAATTATTTCATTAAAATTAAGTATAACCTTTTTAGTTAAAAATATACCTTAAACCCACTTGCATACTATACGTAGAATTGAAGCTCACATCATCACGTAATAAGGTCGCGGTAGGATTTGAACCATCGAATTGAAGCCTGAACGTAGGCTTTGTTGAGCCTCCTGGAGTTAAATCAGCCTGATTGGTGGGAACTAAAATAGAACTACGCACTAAAAACTTACGAACTCCCCAACTTTTGTTTATAAAGTTGCTGAAATTCGTCACAGTCCATGTAAACTGCAAAGTATTCCGCTTTTTACCACCTATATTCACAAATATATCCTGTAACAGGTTAAAATCTAATTGATTAAACCAAGGCATTAAACCACCATTACGTTCAGCATATTTACCTTTTCTTGAATTTAAATAGTTATCCTGTTCAATTAAGCGAAAGAAAATATCACTTTGCTGTTGTGCAGAATAGGTAACCGCATTAGGCGCTGTACCTGCTGTAAACGGCGTAAACGTAATTTCACTTGGGTCTTTGGGTACATAAATTAGATCAGAATTAGCACCATCACGGTTAAAATCTGTTGAATAGGTGTACGATATCCTACCCTGACTGGAACCATCATAAACTAAAGATACTGTGGTTGCCAAGTGTTTCAAATACTCTTTTTTGTAAGAGATACTGGCAATAACGCGATCCGGAACAACAAAACCGGCATATCCCATCTCCGGATTATTCGAACCATTTACAGAAGTTGTACCTAACCATGATCCGGAAGGCTGATCACCAGCACCATCAAATAAGCTTTTAGCGCCACTTTTAATATACGCAATAGAAGCAGAGAAACCTTTAGTAAATTGTTTTTCCAGTTTTGCAGTAACAGACCAATAATAACCTTTACTTGTATTATCTAGAACATAGGCATTGAATGCCGCAGCTGCAGGTGTATTATTGGGGACAACCAAACCTGCTGCACTTAGTACATTAATGTATTTATCACCTACTGCATTCGGATAAAGTAATCGATTATCGGGATATCCGGGCACATTTAGGGCTTGTGGAGCAACTAAGTTGGCATTTCTAAAAGCCACAGTTTTAATATCCTTCGTATAAAGCCCTTCCAAGGTACCTATTAAACCCCATGGCAATTTTGCATCAACTGCCAAGCTGGATTTAAAACTTTGAGGTGATTTAATCTTAGGGGAAATGAGTGATATTGCATTTGGAATGGATGTCCCGCGTTCAGGCTGAGTAGCTGGCAGGTAGGCATTAATATCCGGATTAAATGGCCCTGGGGTACTTGCCTGGTCTTGTATTACCTGAGAAAACTGCAACATACCCGAATCACCCGCTTGGCTAACGATCCAAACATTTGGAATACCACCAGAGAATAAACCCGCACTACCACGCAGTTGCAGGGTACGATCGCCCTTCACATCATAATTAAACCCGAACCGCGGTGATATGAGAAATGCAGATTTAGGTAGCTCGCCAGTATCCAACTTTTCGCCATTGGCAAAAGTTAATTCTTTTACTAATGGGTGGGTTAATAGGTCTTGTTTATAGGTATATAAATTACCTCTTAAACCAAATGATAAACGTAATTTATCGTTTACGTTGTAATCATCCTGCGCATACAAAGAGTACTGTGCATTTTTAAAGGTTGGAAATGCCTGCTTATACCCAGGAGTTAATGAAAATGTCTTAGCATAAGCTGAAGGATTTGCACCATTTTTAAAATCATCAAATGAATTAAAAATATAATAACTGGTACCAAACCGTTGAAATCCGTTCTTAGTACTAGTAAAATCGGCTTGTACACCTGCTAATAGATTATGTTTTTTATAACTCCATTGTACGTAATCAATAAAGGAATATACTTCTACATCCCTTAGGTTTCCGTAAGTAAACGGTTCATAACCAAATGAAGTAAAGGGACGTCCATCTTTTAGTATATCTACAAAAGGGAACAGAGAACTTTCAGAACTTCTTGGCTCGTTCTGGTTAGTATAAGACCCCCTAAATGTATTAGAAAACTTACCAAATACCGAATTTAACTCTGCCGCCAGGGAATAAAAGTTATAATTTGTATAATAATTCGAGTTACCAAATGCTAAGGCATTATTGTCTCCTCTGTTGCCTCCGGCAGGATAAGGACTACCTACTAATGGGTTGGTAGAGGTACTCAAAAATGATGGGGTTTTACTTTCTAACTGACTATAACGAATATTAAAATGGTGTTTTTCGTTGATATTCCAGTCAATACGCCCAACCAGGTTTAACCGGTCACTTTTAAAGCCATATCCTTGGTAAGGGCCTGTTTCGTAATTATAATTATTTTTTAAAAACTGACTGATCTCATCTAACTCAGTTACCGTCGGCCTATTTACATTCGGTGTAGCTGGAAAAGGGGCCTCGAGAGTAGAAGCACGAAATGTAGCTCCTGGCCTGGCCTGTTTGTCAGACTCTACACTTGCAAAAAAGAATAATTTATTTTTAATAATAGGGCCGCCCAGCCTGGCTCCAAAAGTTTTAACACTTGAGTTATTTGGAATAAGTTCGGTATAGGATTCAACATTTGTACCTACATAATTCTGATTTCTGTAATACGAATATACTGATCCTGAAAAATTATTTGTACCAGATCGTGTTGTAGCATTAATTGCACTACCTATAAAGCCTGACTGTCTGATATCAACGGGAGTTACATTAACAGAAATTTCATCTAAAGCGTCTAACGGAATAGGAGGAGTTCCATTTCCGGGCAAATTGGTACCAATACCAAAACTATTATTAAAATTTGATCCGTCAACAGTAATATTATTTTGCCGGAAATTACCCCCACCTACAGAGCTCCCGTTAGCTTGTGGAGTTAATCTGGTCATATCGTTTAGACTACGCGTAATACTGGGCAACGCAGCAATTTCTTTTACACCTATGTTGGTTACAGAACCAGATCTATCCGCATTTAGGACAGAGCGGGGATTAGAACCTACAACCACTATTTCCTGTAGCTCAGCCCCTGAAGGAGACATATTTATAGATAAAACATACGGCTCAGCAAGTTTAAGAGTAATATCATTAAACTGCTGTGATTTGTATCCGATATAGCTCACATCAACTTTGTACGGACCACCAGCACGCAAATTAGACATGGTAAATCGTCCATCTGCATTCGTGGAAGCGCCATAAACCGTCCCCGTAGGTAGGTGAGTTGCTTTAACGGTAGCACCAACCAATGGCTCTTTGTCATCTTTAACCGCTCCTACTAAGCTACTCGTGGTTACCTGTGCATACAAAGCAACACCAGCGAGTAACAAAACAAGCGTAGAAAGTAAAAACTTCTTCATAAATTTTTTTTGTTTGTTAATTGAGAAACTGGTTTTAAATTTTCGCTGGCAAAGATAACTGGCTTTTTGATATTTCTCTAAAAACCGATATTAAATCATTGTTAAATTTATCAACAGTAAACCTTGTTATTAACATGTTAGCTTTATTTTTTATAGAATAAAGCTGACGCAGAAAATAACTTCTCATATATTACGTATTATTAAAAATCATTTACAAAAGAGTCTTGAAAAATAATCTTACCGCTTCATTTTAATAAACTCAAACAATTGGTAGATTT
Source organism: Sphingobacteriaceae bacterium (assembly GCA_025450155.1). Taxonomy (GTDB): domain Bacteria; phylum Bacteroidota; class Bacteroidia; order Sphingobacteriales; family Sphingobacteriaceae; genus JANWIB01. The sequence goes on along the minus strand of JANWIB010000021.1, from coordinate 10,983 downwards.
GGCCCACTAAATAAAAATCATAAGATAGTTATATGAACTACGATATACTAGTTATTGGCAGTGGGCCGGGTGGGTATGTGGCGGCTATTCGTGCAGCGCAATTGGGGCTTAAAACCGCCGTTGTTGAACGCGAATCATTAGGAGGAATTTGTTTGAACTGGGGATGTATTCCTACTAAAGCACTTTTAAAAAGCGCCCAGGTTTTTGAATATATCAACCATGCTGCCGATTACGGTATCAACGTTCAGGAGGCCAGTACAGATTTCAATGCTATTATTCAGCGAAGCAGAGGGATTGCCGATGGTATGAGTAAAGGAATTCAGTTCCTAATGAAAAAGAATAAGATTGACGTTATCAATGGTGAGGGGAGAATTAAAAAGGGCGGAAAAGTTGACGTAACAGCTGCCGACGGTTCCGTTAAAGAATATACAGCAAAACACACCATCCTGGCTACGGGTGGTCGTTCGCGTGAATTACCAAATTTAAAACAGGATGGGGAAAAAGTAATTGGTTACCGCCAGGCAATGGTTCTTCCTCAGCAGCCTAAATCTATAGTCGTAATAGGCTCAGGCGCTATCGGTGTAGAGTTTGCTTATTTCTACAACGCCATTGGCACTAAAGTTACCATTGTTGAATTTTTAGATAATATCGTTCCAGTGGAAGACGAAGAAGTTTCCAAACAATTGCTAAGAAGTTTTAAAAAAGCCGGCATAGAGGTAATGACCCAATCCACCGTAGAATCTGTTGACACTTCAGGAAACGGTTGCAAAGTGCAGGTTAAAACAGCTTTGGGTACACAAACACTCGAATGCGATGTCGTATTATCGGCAGTAGGTGTAACCGCCAACATTGAAAATATCGGCTTGGAAGAAGTTGGTGTAAAAACCGACAGGGGCCGCGTAGTGGTAGATGAATATTACCGCACCAGTGTTCCTGGAGTTTATGCTATCGGCGATATCGTTCCGGGACAAGCATTGGCCCATGTAGCTTCGGCGGAAGGTATTATTTGTGTAGAAAAAATCGCGGGCCATCATCCAGAGCCTTTAAACTACAATAATATACCGGGGTGTACGTATTGCTCACCAGAAATTGCTTCGGTTGGCTATACCGAAAAAGCAGCCAAAGAAGCAGGTTATGAGATTAAAGTAGGCAAATTTCCATTCTCCGCCTCGGGCAAAGCGAGTGCAGCCGGAGCAAAAGACGGTTTTGTAAAAGTGATATTTGACGCGAAGTATGGCGAGTTCTTAGGAGCCCACATGATTGGCGCTAATGTAACTGAAATGATTGCCGAAGTAGTTGTAGCCCGCAAGCTGGAAACCACAGGGATGGATATTGTGAAATCGGTACACCCGCACCCTACCATGAGCGAAGCCATTATGGAAGCGGCGGCTGATGCTTATGGGGAGGTAATTCACCTATAAGTAAAAGCTAAAAAAAATCGTTTACAAATACTAAAGATCCCAGATGCGGGTACGAATGCGTTTAACGTAATTTCTCACATCAAGCACAAAAGCGGCAAGAAAATAAAATACCATGGGGAAGCCTGCCGCCAAAAAGGTAGTGTAAATAAAAAATAGTCGAATTTTGGAGATGGAGATATTAAAACGTTCGCCCAAATACGCACAAACTCCAAAAGATTGTTTCTCAAAGTATGTAAACACTCGCTGAATCATATCAAGCCTGATTTAATATTTTTACACCAATGCCGCAATTTAAGCATTTTTTTGTATCGCAATAACCTTTTTTTAATTGTAATAGCGCTTGCGATGTTTCAGCCCCTCCCCGCTTTACCCCTAATTGTGAAAAACAGCGGGTCACTTGGTTTGTTTCAAAGGGCAAACTTTCTAAAAGCGCTAATGCCCTATTCATAAATCCTTCTTTACCCGTTTGTTTGCCGTAATAAAAAACAAACAAAACTACCGTATTTAAAAGAATGTTGTTGACAGACTCATGGCCCAACTGCCGCGATGTATGAACCGTTTTTTTATTAAAATGATAATGTTCTTCCCAGTAAGGGTGAACGGGCAACTTCTCAAATAAATTACGTAAATCTTTTACATTTTCAATTTCTATCACTTTTGAAAATAAATGGCTCGATTTTACAACCAGAGCCGCAAATTGGGCCAGCCGTATGGTAGGAAAATTATTAGGCCTCAAACGCAAAAACTTCCACAAATAGTGTTCTATGGGCTTTAACTGGTATTTCTTTTGAAGGAAAAGGTACTCATCACGCAACTGCTGCGGATACTCATCTTCTTGCGCATCCGATAAAAAGCCCGCCTGCCCAAAAATAAGCGCCTCTATCTGTAACGGATTATCTTTATGTTTAGCAAAAATAGTTTGTGGCAAGGATCGGGCAAGCAATTCAAATGGGAGGGCATTGGTTTTAAAACCGAAATTACGAGCCAGCATCACATAAAAAGCATCATCCCAGCTACCTTTATATTCTTCAAGCAATTGAGCTACCGCTATAGATTTTTCTTCCAGGCGCTCAATCAATACCCGCGAAAGCCAGCTATCCACATGAAAATAATCTACTTCATTAAGTCGCTTCTCACAAGGTATCCAATACAGGTTATCCATCAAATCACGATAATTGGCTTTTATTGTCTCACTAACAAGCCCATTAAGTGCTAAAGTAGGTATCTTCGATCCATCGTTGCGGAAAATAGGCTTATCATTTTGGTAAACTACATGCAAAATAACATTATCGTATGCTTTGTTTTGCGTATGCTGATGTAGATCCCAGTCGGAAGAGCACAAATGTATTTCTACATTTCCCACCCAAAGCGTATCTCCTATTTTGGCTTTTGCCTGCTCAAAATCAGGCCCTGCGTTTTTGTTATGGTATCCGGTTGACAGTATTTCCAGCGGTTCGCCAGTATCCGTTTTCAGGTTCTGCTGATTAAACAAGCGATATTTCCAAAGAAAATGGAGCAGATCTTCTGTAAATGGCATGGTTGAATTTACTAAAAAAATAATTTGTCAATGCGCTAATGCCAATTTGATAATCTCAATTTCAAGTATCAAATAAATCTATACAAAAAGGGCGTTCCCCTGCGGGTCGGGCTTTCCGTTACAAGTCCTCCTGTTTAAAATCCCACGCCCATATCCACACCATTTAAACATTCCGGGCTTTCCACTACAATCCCTAACGCATACAAATTCAAAAAGCACGATATCAATTATCAAATCAGCCCAATCTTACCCAGTTCACCCGCCATCTCCTGCTGAATTTTCAATGCTTCTTCTCGTGCCCGTTCCGCAAAATCTTTTCCATTAGATGCGTAAATAATAGCTCGTGATGAATTAATCAGCAAACCACAATCTTTATTCATGCCGTATCTGCACACCTCCTGCAAATTTCCGCCCTGCACTCCAATTCCGGGCACTAATAAAAAATGATCAGGCGCATGTTTACGAATCGTCGCAAAAGCTTCTCCTTGTGTGGCTCCTACCACATACATCATATTTTCAGAAGTTCCCCATCCATTGGCTTTTTGCAACACCGACTCAAAAAGGCGCTCATTTCCGCAAGGTAACAGCTGAAAATCACGACTTCCCGGGTTAGAAGTAAGCGCCAGCAGGATAACCCATTTATCTTTAAATTTCAGAAACGGAGTAACCGAATCATTTCCCATATAAGGAGCCACAGTAAGTGCATCAAAGCTCATACCCCCACTTCTTTCATCAAAAAATGCTCGTGCATACATTTCGGATGTATTACCAATGTCACCCCGTTTAGCATCCGCTATGCTGAAACAAGTTTCAGGAATATATTGCCAGGTTCGAATAAGACTTTGCCAACCCTTAACTCCTCTGCTTTCATAAAAAGCAGTATTGGGTTTATAGGCAACGCACAAATCGTAAGTTGCAGCTATAATCTGTTTATTAAATTCAAAAATTGGGTCTTCAAAATCAAGCAAAAATTCAGGTATCTTGTTTATATCAGTATCAAGTCCTATACACAGGAAGGATTGTTTTGCTTTAATTTGTTCAAGGAGTTGTTGGCGGTTCATATTTTATAATCAGCACGAAATTAACCAAAAAACAGAGGCTGAATACTATTTTCAAAAAAGTTTTGATAATTCAATTAATTACATTACAATTGTGGCGGTATCTCATAATAACAATATCATCCCTGTACAACAGGAAATCATAAAAATTTCTTACCACAATCGTTGATAAAGTAATTGAGCCTTATTTCCTGCGTTGTGTATAGACAAAATCTTTTTAATAATAATTCTATAACTTAATGAAAGACATTAATGAATTAAATGACAAGCTCGTGTCAGAGTTACGTGACATTGCTAAGTCCTATGGTATAGAAAACTACGATGCACTAAGGAAGCAGGAACTCATTACCCATATTATAGAACAGCAATCGCTGATAGAAGCTGCAAAAGGCACTTCGGCCCCTGTCAATAATGAACCGATAGCGGCAACTACCGATAAAATGCGTAAACGTACCCGGACAATAAAAACAGACAACGAGATTGTAAAAGCAAAAGTACCTTTAGATGATTCTACACTTTTCGACCTTGTCGAAGAAGATGCCATTGTTGAAGATACTTTAGACAGTACAGAGATACCTTCAGTTATTGCAACCCCTGAAGAACCTTATACAAGGGAAGAAGAATCTGTAATCGAATCACACCCTCAAAAGTTTGAACGCCGTTATAACAATAGCAATGTACCTGCTCAACCCCATGCAAAAGAATCCAGAAACGCTGATTCTTCAAACTTAGATTTTGACAACGTTATTATTAACGAAGGTGTGTTGGAGATTATGCCGGATGGCTATGGGTTCCTTCGTTCATCAGACTATAACTACCTCACTTCGCCGGATGATATTTATGTATCGCAATCGCAGATTAAGCTTTTTGGCTTAAAAACCGGAGATACCGTTCGTGGAAGCATTCGACCGCCTAAAGAGGGTGAAAAATACTTCCCTTTGGTGCGGGTAGAAGAGATTAACGGACGTGTACCGGCAGATGTGAGAGATCGTGTTCCATTTGATTACCTCACTCCTTTGTTCCCTTCAGAACGATTGAACTTGTTTACTGAAATGGGTAATTTTTCTACCCGTATTATGGACTTGTTCACTCCTATTGGTAAAGGACAGCGGGGATTAATTGTAGCTCAACCCAAAACAGGCAAAACTAACTTATTAAAAGAAGTATCCAACTCTATAGCTAAAAACCATCCTTAATTTTATTTGATTATCTTATTGATTGACGAGCGCCCTGAAGAAGTAACAGATATGGCTCGCAGTGTTCGTGCAGAAGTAGTTTCCTCTACTTTTGACGAGCCTGCCGACAGACATGTAAAAATTGCCAACATTGTTTTAGAAAAGGCAAAACGCATGGTAGAGTGTGGACACGATGTGGTTATCCTTCTAGATTCTATCACCCGTTTAGCACGAGCATACAATACCGTAGCTCCTGCATCCGGCAAAATCCTTTCGGGTGGTGTAGATGCCAATGCACTTCACAAGCCTAAGCGTTTCTTTGGTGCCGCCCGTAATATTGAAGATGGCGGATCACTTACCATACTGGCAACTGCTTTGATTGATACTGGTTCTAAAATGGACGAGGTAATTTTTGAAGAATTTAAAGGTACTGGAAACATGGAGCTTCAGTTAGACCGTAAGCTTTCTAACAAACGTATCTTCCCTGCTATTGACCTTACCGCTTCCAGCACCCGTCGCGATGACCTGCTTAACGACAGGGAGACTTTACAACGTATCTGGATCCTGCGCAACCATTTAGCCGACATGAACTCACAGGAAGCTATGGAGTTTTTATTGACTCAAATAAAAGGCACAAAAACCAACGAAGAGTTTTTGGTTTCCATGAATAGCTAACAAATGAGTTACTGAATTGAAATAATTCATCTCAATAACCTATTTTTGCGGGTATGAAGCAACACATACCTAATGCTATTACCTGTTTAAATTTATTTTCGGGCTGCATTGGTATTGTATTTGCCTTTCAGGAGAACCTGTCATATGCTGGGTACGCCATTATCATTGCCGCTGTATTGGATTTTTTTGATGGCATGGTAGCACGGCTGCTAAAAGCCTATTCCGACACAGGAAAAGAATTAGACTCGTTAGCTGATATGGTGAGTTTTGGTGTATTGCCCTCCGTTATTGTTTATCACTTATTTCTACAAGCGCCCCAATTAAATGGTTTAAGTAAATACCTTAACTATTCCGCTTTTCTAATCGCTGTTTTTTCTGCTTTAAGGCTGGCTAAATTCAACACAGACGAACGGCAAAGTGAAAATTTTATAGGTTTGCCTACACCGGCAAATGCTTTGCTGATCGCATCCTTGCCTTGGATTCTGACAGAAGGAGGGGTATTCTTGTCTGCTTATATTCTTAATCCTTTCTTTCTATTCATCTTTAGTTTGGGAACCAGCTTATTATTGGTAATGGAAATGCCTTTATTCTCTCTAAAGTTCAAAACTTTTAATATTAATGATAACCGCTACCGCTATATTTTATTATTTTCCAGTCTCTTATTTATCATAATCTTTAAATTTATAGCCATTCCAATAATAATTTTCGTATACATTATTTTATCAATTATTCAATTCAGGGTTACCAGATGAAGTTTATTGCCGAGATTGACATTATGCCATTAAAAGAGATTCTAGACCCGCAAGGTAAAGCTGTTACCGGCAGCATGAAGAGTCTGGATTTATCCGAAATTAAAAATGTGCGTATAGGGAAACATATTACTTTGGAAATTGAAGCTGATTCGAAAGAAACTGCACATCGAAAGGTTGATTTGGCCTGTCAAAAGCTTTTAGCCAACCTGATTATGGAGAGCTATGAATTTACAATTATCGCTTCTTAAAGCTTTAATTCTAACGCTTTTTTATGGCTTTCCAGCTTAGCATATAAGGAATCGCATAGGGCGTTGATTTCTTTCATGGTCTCCGGAATTGAATCTACAGAATCCAAATTACGAGCCTTACGCTCAATTTCCTGCATTACATCTTTAGCGCAGGCCAAACCCATAAAAGCAAATGTGGGCTTTATTTTATGGGCAATATCTCCTGTCGTTTTCCAATCCTTAGAATTTATCGCATCGTTTAATTGGGTAAAATAAATAGGTGTCTGCTCAAGAAAAATATTGATCATTTCAATCATAAACTCGGTGCTTCCACTTGCTATCTCACTGAGATAGGAAAGATCAATATCTGTTTTATTTATACCTTCAGACATCTTAATTAAATTTATTGCCTAAGCGTTTAACCAATAAACTATCGGTCAAACTGCTATATAATTCTTTAATTGTCTTTTTCATAAGCGGATGCTCTAATTCTGGGTTTAATTCCATTAAAGGCGCTAATGCAAATCTTCTTTCGTGTAAAAATGGATGTGGAATAACCAAATTAGTTTCTTCAATAATTTTATTTCCGTAAAAAAGTATATCAATATCTATCGTTCTGGATCCCCATTTTTCACCTCTGATTCTTCCAAGTTTTTTTTCTATAGAAAGAATATTAGCTAATATTACTTGCGGATCAGTTTCAGTATTCACTAACACTACCTGGTTTAAAAAATCAGGCTGCTCTCTTTTACCCCAGGACGCAGTTTCATATAAAGAAGATTTTTTTCTTATCTCTCCTATTTCCTGTTCCAAAAGTTTACGAGACTTTGCCAGATAAGTTTCACGATCACCCAAATTACTCCCTAATAATAAATAGATATCCGGCATTACATTAATAATTAAAACTTAAATTCCATCACAGTGTAATTGTGTATAATTGCATAGATAAATTTTTTGCATTTAAAATGAAAGAGTTTTTTAAGATTGTTTTTGCCTCAATGATTGGCCTTGTCCTGTCGTTTTTTGTAATGCTTATTTTATTGGGTATTATCATAGCAGGAATAATAAGCACTTCGGGTAAACCGGATGCTGTTAAAGTTTCTCCAAATTCTGTATTACATATAGAATTAGATTATCCTATTGAAGAAAGAACTTCGAAAAATCCTTTGGATAGATTTTTCTTTTCCGAGTTTGAACGTGAGAAACTGGGACTAAATGATATTCTGTTAAAAATTAAAAAAGCGAAATCGGATGATCGTATTAAAGGGATTTTTCTTGACCTTACCAGCATGCAGACTGGCTTTGCCACGGTTGAAGAAATACGAAATGCCCTGTTAGATTTTAAAAAATCCGGCAAATTCATCATCGCTTATAGTGAGATTTATACGCAAGGCGCTTACTACCTTTCTTCTGTATCGGATAAAATTTACCTCAATCCTGAGGGGCTTTTAGAGTTTAAAGGATTCAGTTCGCAGATAGCCTTTTTTAAAGGATCTCTTGAAAAGCTGGATATTGAAGCGCAAGTTATTAAAGTAGGAACATACAAAAGCGCCGTTGAACCTTTTGTTCTAGATAAAATGAGTGAGCCTAATCGTCAGCAGGTTACTTCATTTATGGGGTCGCTATATGATCATTTTCTGCAAAATATTGCCGAAAGCAGGAAAATCCCACGCGATTCTTTATTTGCCATTGCGAATAACTTAAAAGTTCAGAACGCGGCCGATGCGGTGAAATATAAATTAGCCGACGGCTTAAAATATAAAGATGAGCTATTGGATGAGCTTAAAAGCAGAACAGGTATTGAAAAAGATGAAAATGTAAAATCTGTGTCGCTGGAAGCCTATGACGGAAATACCGAATACGAGGAAAAAGAGGAGGCATCTGACAATAAGATAGCTGTTGTTTATGCTTCAGGAGATATTGTTGGCGGAGAAGGTGATGATGAAACCATTGGCTCTGAACGTATATCCAAAAGCATTCGCAAAGCCAAGGAGGACGATAAAGTAAAAGCAGTGGTTCTACGAATCAATTCTCCTGGAGGGAGCGCTTTAGCCTCCGATGTAATTTGGCGGGAAGTTTTATTAACTAAAAAAGTAAAGCCTGTTATTGTATCCATGGGTGATGTAGCTGCATCCGGGGGGTATTATATTGCTTGCGCCGCCGATTCTATTTTTGCTCAGCCCAACACCATTACCGGTTCCATTGGCGTGTTTGGAATTATCCCCAACATGCAAAACTTCTTCAACAAAAAACTAGGGATAACTTTTGACGGTGTTAAAACCGGACAATATGCGGATCTGGGCACCGTTACAAGGCCTTTAACAGATGCTGAAAAGTTAATCATCCAAAAAGAAGTGGATCGGATTTACAACAGTTTTACTAAACGGGTAGCTCAGGGAAGAAAGAAAAGCCAGGAATATATTAATACCATTGGGCAGGGACGTGTGTGGAGTGGAAGCGAAGCGTTGAAAAATGGTTTGGTTGACCGTTTAGGCAATATAGATGATGCGATAAAATCTGCTGCTAAAATGGCTAAATTAGAGAACTATAAACTGGTTTCATACCCTGCAATGAAAGACCCCTTCGCTTCGTTTTTAAAAAAATCATCGGATGAAGTTAAAGAATATTTCACTAAAGCCGAGCTTGGAGAGCAATACCGATATTACAAACAGTTAAAACAAATTTTAAACACTACGGGGATACAGGCTCGTTTACCTTATACTATTTCTATAAGATAAGTATAAGCCATTTCTTAATAGATCGAAACGCTTTTAAACCCATGACAATAAGAACCTTTTGGACTATCTTCATCAAAATTTTAGGAATATGGTTAATTTTAAGTTTTATTACAGCTATTCCACAATTTTTATCAATGCTATCTTACATAGATCCAAATGAGATGGGGCCTGGTTACCCTTCAGCAATAGCCTTGCTGCTCCTAATTATTGGTCTTTATATTTTTATTCTTAGACTTTTCATCTTCAAGACGGCATGGTTAATTAATATATTGCATCTTGACAAAGGATTTATAGAAGAAAAAATCGCTTTAAATATAAAGTATTCAACCATTTTATCAATTGCAACAATTGTAATAGGTGGACTTATATTCGTTGATGGCTTACCAGAATTCTGTAAAGCGACATTTAATTTTTTTCAGCAAAAAAGGGTTTTTGGAGAAAATCCGAATTCAGAATGGATTATTTTCTACTCTGTTAAAACTGTAATCGGTTATTTATTGATAACTAACAGCCAATCTGTAGTTAAGTTTATAGACAGACAAAAGCCTAATGAAAATGATGAAAAATAATCAGTTTTTCGGGAACAAATTTCCGTGAAAAGAAAAAAGGCTAGCTATAATTCGCAACATGGAGAACAAAACCATCTCCCACACTTTAAGGCTTTTAAGTCAACTCATGGAACTCCATGAGGAAAATCCATTCAAGATAAAATCATTAGCCAGTGCTGCTTATAAAATTGATAAGCTACCTTTTCGCATTGCAGAGAAATCATTGGGCGAAATGGAAACCATTGATGGCATTGGTAAAAGCACCGCTGCTAAAGTTTGGGAACTGCTACAAACCGGAACTACAAAGGACCTGCTTGCGCTGTTAGAAGTAACTCCTCCGGGAGTGGTAGACATTCTCCAAATAAAAGGATTGGGCCCTAAAAAGGTCATTGCCATCTGGAAAGACCTGGGAGTAGAAAACGTAGGCGAACTCTTTTATGCCTGTAATGAAAACCGACTGGTTGAAGCCAAGGGGTTCGGCTTAAAAACACAGGAAGAGATAAAAAAAGCCATTGAATTTAAAATGGCCAGTAGTGGCAGATTCTTATATGCACAGGCAGAAGAACTGGCTGAAAATCTGTTCGCTAAGCTTAAAACTCTTCTTAAAACGGAACTAATCTCATTCACCCATGAGTATCGTCGTCGTTGTGAAATTATTGATGGTTTGGACATGCTGGTAGGCATCTCTACCCCTACCGTAGCGGGAGCCGAACTAGAAGAAGCACTGGGGGCAAAGATCACCGAAAAAACAGACAACGAACTAAAACTGCACCTCACAGAGGCCGGAATCAACCTAACCATTCGTTTTTGCAATGCCGAAACTTTTGCTTATGAACTGGCCGTGCAAACCGG
>JANWIB010000020.1 GCA_025450155.1 Sphingobacteriaceae bacterium | reverse complement strand
GGGAATAAAAAATTGGAGAAGTTTTTTTTAGAAAATTCATTTTAATACGGATCAAAAATTTCTATCCGATAAAGACTATCACTTTTTGAATCCGTTTGAATGATGATTTGATTCTGATCATAAAAATCTTTAGTATAAAACTGGATTATACCGGCTGGATTACTTTTTGAATAATAAAACTGAACTCTTTTTCCAGGTACAGAAAAATAAGTAAGGATACCACTTATGGCTTCTCCTGTTGCCCGATTAGTTACCCCGCCTCTTATGATGTGACCTCCATATTCAGGAATAAACTTGAAAGAAGAATCTTCTTTAAAAATATTCTCCCACTTAAACCGCCTCCATCCATGAGTAAGCATTAAATTATCAACCGTAGAATCAATGATGGCATTTGTATCTGAAAAATAATAATCGGGCGACTCTATAGTACCTGTTAAATCGGAAGTTAAATATAGATAGTTTAATATATTACCTTGTTCGGTTGTTTGTAGAGAATCCAGTCTATATATTGCCATAGACATATTTGCACCTTCTGGCTTTCCCATTTTATCTGTAGTGTTAATCGAAATACTTATTTTCTGGCGAGTAGCGTATTGTTCCTCAACTTTTTCTTCTTTTATTATCAGTTCATTTCGAGGGAGTTGAAAATACAATCGCTCACACACCGGTTGTTTGTCGTTATTAAAAACTGTCAAATGAGAAATACCGCTTTCAAATTGGTCTTTCCTTATAACAAAATGAGCAATCCCATTATTAATTTCTGCCTCTTGCATTGCTGCAATCTTTTGCCTTGCATGAACAAGTAGATACACTGGCACACCAGACGTAATATTACTATTTACAGTTACTTTTATTTCCCCATTACCAACGTCCTTTAAACTCATAACGTAACCTTTTTCAAAAATAAAAGGTAACTCATGGATTAAAGTTTTGGAATTAATCTTAATAACAGCTTTATATTTATGTGCAATGGAGGGCGTGAAGTAGAAATGCCCTATGCCAAATTTGGACGGGGTAAAACGAACTATTGTATCATTTCTTTCATTAACAATAAACCCTTTAAATTATACACCTTTGCCATATTGATTAATAACCCAAAAACCTATCTTACTTTTTATATCATTAACCAAATTTCCTCCTTCTGGAAAAAATTGAACATCATAATCAATGGGTTGTACTCCTGTTTGGGCAGCGGGTGTCTTTAAAGAGTTTATAACGGTTATATTCTTCTCAAAATAAAAGTCTGGGCTAAAATTCTTCATCCAACTGGTATAAGCCCTTAATTTATAATTACCCGACTTCAAAGAAAGCGGTAAAAACATAGAACCAGTACCCATACCATCCTTCAATTCGATTTTGCTTTGTAATGCGGGCTTATTTTCATTATCCAATATTTCTACATAAGAAACCTTACTTATATTAAGGGGTTTATGAAAGGTACCATCTACATCATATAATTTAAACCAAACTATCTCCCCTGCCAAATAAAAATTCTTATCCGTATGTACAAAAAGCTTTTCTTGTAGGTGTTCTTCTCCGTATTTTTTGAATTCGCTTTGAATACTATTTAATGTATTTGACTGACTAAATGTTATTGATGATTGTAAAACACCCACCAATAAAAGAAGTATTACTTTGTCAGTCTTAAAAAAATCGGTATTAAAGTATTTAAACATTGTATTTACTATCGCCAAAAATTTGGTTTAACCGAAGTACCCTTTAAACGACAATCCACACATTTGGGCGGGGCTCCTACATATCTATCTACTCCACCATTTCCGCCATTAATAGCATATAAAGGTATATATCCAGGAAAATAACTACTTAAACTATCGGGGTTGTTTTTTACAGATACATCCCTACAATCAGATCGATATCCCCAACCGGGCACTTCTGAATTACTTATAAATATTCTTTTTTCTTCAATTGAACAAGCTGTGAAATAACCTATTACCAACTCTTCTGAATTACTTAAACATCTAATGTTTCCATCTAATTCCGATGGTTGAGCATCAAAAATACTCCCTAATTGTTCAGTATTCTTTTTTATATTTTGCCAGTACTCAAATCCTTCTCGAGTAAGTGCATATTGTTTGGCTAAAATACTATACCTAATACTAAGTTTTTCCGACTTAGGCGGGATAAATGAGGTGGGATTAAGATAAATTACATCTGAACTTAATCTTTTAGAAGAAGCCAATATAATCACATTTGATTTTTCAGAACGCCAGCAAACCGAAGGAAACCGCGTAAAAGGAGCATCTACAAAACGTGATGTACTTTCTATATAGTCCAAATTAGAAAGGTATTCAGGAACAAACTCCCACGTTTCTTCATACTCCCAACGGTAATACCATGTGTTATTATTAGGATCATGGGTGTTGGTGTAAATTTGCACCCCGTCTTTTTCCCTTTTCCAATTTATTTCATCAATGGGTGGAGTTTGTAAAGGCGAAACAAATGCTGAAGCATATTCTTTACCATCTGTAGTTTTTATATACAACCGGTATTTTTCATTATTATTGACCGGAATAATAGCACTATACTCTCCATTACCCTTTTCGGTTAAGGTATAAGTGGTCTTATTTGAGCTCTCTATCGTTACTTTTGCATGCAATTCTCCCTTAATCTCTTTAGAAGAAACTTTTACAGCACGCGAAAGTTTAATAATAGTAAGGCCCTTACTGTTCAAAACCCCTTCAACTACCAAATAATTATTAGCCAAAGATTGCACTGCAGGCTCATACGCCTCCTTACAACCGCCAATTACAAAAGCAAAAAAAACAATCACAAAATAAAAGAGGATGCGTTTAATTTGTCTGATTCTTTTCATTTACAATGAGTCTTATTGTAGGTTCACTGCCAAAAATCTGGTTTAACAGGATCGCCACCTCTTAAACGGCAATCCACACATTTTCGGTCTGCCGATGTATATCCCCCTCCAACCTTTCTATACAATGGAATAAACGCAGGGAATATTTCTTCATACTTACAAGGTCTTTCATCATTCTCTGGACATTTTATGAAGCAACCAGAATCATATTCCCATCCGGGAACTTGTTCGTTCTTAATAAATATTCGTTTCTCTTCAACCGTATTTGCAGTAAAATACCCAATTATCAGTTCATCAGGATTAGTTAAGCAGCTTATATTACCACGTGATTCTGAGGGCTGGGGATCAAAAATGCTGCCGAGTTCTTCGGTGTTTTTCTTCATATTCTGTAAAAAATCAAAGGCTTCCCTGGAAATGGCATGTTGTTTAACCAGTATGCTATACTTATGAACTACCTTTTCAGAGGTGGGCGGAATATAGGTAAGCGGGCTAAGATATATCCGATCTTCACTTAATTTTATAGAAGACCCTAATATAATTTGTGATGATTTTGCAGAACCCCAACAAATTCTTGGGAAACGGTCCGGATCTCGTGGATGAAAAATATATATAACCGGTGGGACCGGATTTTCAAGATCCGCAAACTCTTCCACATCAAACTTTGACCTGTATTCCGGTATAATCTCCCAGGTTTCTTCATATTCCCACTTGTAATATCGAGTATTATTGGCCGGATTATGGGTGTTGGCATAAATCTGGACTCCATTTTTTTCTCTCACCCATGATATACTATCTATGGCTGGTGTTTTTAAAACAGGTACAAATGCCGATGCATACTCCTTTCCATTAGATGTTTTTATGAGTAAGCGATATTTTTCGTTTATATTGACCGGAATATTTGCAGTGTACTCGCCATTTGTGTTTCCACTTAAGGTATGAACACTATTTCCTGTGCTTTCCACTCTTACTTGAGCACCTACTTCAGGTTGCATCTCTTCATTCTTCAATACCGAGGAGGTCTTAGAAATTTTAATTGTAGTAGGTCCATTAGCGTTAAGGAATCCTTCCACTACCAGGTAGCGCTGAATTGAAGATTGCACTGCAGGCTCATACGCCTCCTTACATTGAACAATTAATAAAATTACGAAACCGATTATTACCTTCTGATAAAAGAATTTCATACACTAAAATCTTATATTATAATTAATAAAGGGAATTTGGCTGCCAAAAATGGAAAGCTTATACCCTTTTACCACTCCATTTTCAGAAATAAAATAAGTAGAATAAGGATTCTTTCTTCCGGTCAAATTATACACCCCCAGTGTCCATGAATTATGAGTTAATTGGTTTACTTTATGATTGCCTTCAAGATTCATTGAAAAATCAATTCGAAAATTATCAGGAATTCGATATTGATTCCTATCCGAATACAATACACGTTCCGATCCGGCATAATGATATTTTCCAATAGGTAAAGTAATTGGCCTGCCCGTACTATAATTGGTATTTAATGAAACACTAAAGCGATGAGAGAATTTATAATTACCTATTAATGTAAAATCGTGAGGCTTATCATAATTACTAGGATAGTATTCACCCCCATTTATTAACTGCCCCAGTAGAGGATCATTCATCCGAAGTAATATTCTTGAATAGGTATAACTCATCCAACCATTAAGTTTTCCTGTGGTTTTTTTGATCATTAACTCTAATCCATATGCTTTTCCCTGCGTATTAATTACATCAGTTTCTATATGATGATTTAACACCAATACAGCCCCGCTTTTATAATCCAGGTAATTTTTTAGCCGTTTGTAATAGGCTTCCACAGATGTTTCAATTGAGTTAGAAAGAAAATTCTTATAAACCCCAACCGAAAGTTGATCACCCTCCTGCGGCCTGATATTTAGATCGCTTAATTTCCATATATCAGTAGGGGCAATAGCGGTAGTATTTGAAAGCATATGAATATATTGCCTTAAAGTATTGTAACCCGCTTTAACAGATAGATTATTAGAAATCGCATACCTAACCGAAAGCCTGTATTCTGGGCCATGGTAAGTTTTAATCAAGTCGCCTGTGCTATATGCAACAGTATCCAATAGATTATATTCATTTTTAGGAATATTAGTTGGGTAGGTATAGATGGACTTGGGGCCTAAATAGTTGAACAAAGAGTACCGGATACCAAAATCAAGCGAAAGGGCAGAAGTAATATCAAAACGATCTCCTATATATGCAGCGCTTTCTAAAGCTTGTTCTGGAGATATTATGTCACTTACTACTAAAGACTCTTTTCCATTAGGTTTAAAAGAACCTGGGTGTAATTTATAGTAAATAGAATTAACGCCAAAATCAATAGTATTTTTGGAATTGAGGTAATAAGTAAAATTTGTCTTTAAATTGCCTTGGTTAATATCAAAAGCCAGCTGATATGCATTTACCGGATTCTTTTCGCTGGTAACATTGTATTTGTATCCATCATATCCTGTAATTAATACCCCGTAAAATTTATTATTAAAACTATGCTTCCATTTAAGAGATACATTTTTATTGTTGTATCCGTAGGTTGTATCACTATTTAAATTAAACCTATCATTACTTAAGTATCCCGTAAAATATAAGCTATTTTTCCTATTAAACTCATGGGCAACATGTAAATCAACATCATAAAATGAGGCTTTGCTATTTTTATAGCCTGATTTTTCTGGCAGTAAACCTAAAAGCCAATTAGAATATGTAGTGCGGCCACCCAAAATAAATGAAGTTTTATCCTTAACAATAGGACCCTCTATATTTAATCTGCTTGTTAAAAGCCCCAAACCCGCCGTTCCCGAAAAACGTTTCCTATTTCCTTCCCGACTACTAACATCTAATACTGAGGATAAACGCCCCCCATATTTTGCTGGTATGCTACTTTTATAAAGCTCCACATCTTTTATCACATCCGGATTAAACGCCGAGAAAAATCCGAAAAAATGAGATGGGTTATAAATAGTCGCGTCATTAAATAGAATAAGGTTCTGATCCGTTGCCCCACCTCTTACATTAAAACCGGTACTAGCCTCTCCAACCGATTTTACTCCTGGCAAAGTAAGAACAACCCGCAACACATCGGCTTCACCAAATACAGTTGGAACTTGCTTAATAGTCTTTATACTCAACCTCTCCACTCCCATTTTTACATTCTTGATATTAGCCACTTTATCTGCAGTAACTACAACTTCCTTTAAGGAACGTACTTGTTCCTTTAATTGGATATTAAGTTTACTATCAGAATACATTACTATATCACGTTTAGTATCCTTCATTCCAATAGCCTTTATGTACAATACATTTCTTCCCAGTGGAATAGCAATAGAATAATAACCAAACTGATCTGTAGAAGCTCCTATTCTGGGATTTTCGATATACACTGTCGCCCCAATTACGGGTTCACCTGTTTTCTCCTCGCGTATATATCCAACCAATACTGCTTTTCCTTGCTTCGGTGTAGCTTGTTTTGTACCCAATTCATATAGTTTATTTTCCAGAGAAGAAACAACTTCCTTCTTTTTGCTCCCTAATAAATAATCTTCAATTTTAAATTCCTTATTTTCAACAGTAGCTATTGAGTCATCAAAAAACTCTTTAGGCAGACCCTTGATTTCATATTTTTTTGTTAAAAAAATATTTCTCTGCAAATCAATAATATAATGATAATCACTATTCTCCAAAAGCTGATTTAAAATCATATCTAAAGATTTTTGAGTCGTATCTATACTTATTTGAAGACTATCAAAATGCAGGGGATTATAATAAAACCTGTAACCGCTTTTCTTTTCCAATTGCTCAATAAATTGTTCGAAATCAGTCTTTTTAGAAGTAGTTACAACACTGTCTCTTCTTTCTTGTGCAAGTAGATTTAAATTAATTAAAAGAAATAAAACTGATAAGATGAAATACCTCAAGAAACGCATGCTACATTTTTTTATCATAGAACTCAACTATTTTGATAAGAATGTCTTCAGAGTTCACTTCATTGTTTATTTCTCTTATGTAAGCTTGAATTTCTTTTCTTTTATCCTCCAGTATAGAAATTAAATCCCTTTGATTTTTAACACTATAATAAATATCATTTTTTATTAGGTAGTACCTATTCTGGGTATCAAACTCTTTCTCAATTTTCCTTTCAACGGAAGATTGTATTGTTCTAATGGTTTTTATCCGCTTTGCAATTAACTGCATATCCTCATTCTGATAAAGGAATTCATAATAACCGGTGCCTATTATTGGCTTTTGTTTATCGCTTGTAATCTTTTTAAAAAAACGATCTGAAAAAGAAAACTGCGATACCTTCTCCTTTACAAGTACTACTCTGTAAAAATTATTAAAATGCGGTACAATAAGCTCATCATTAACTAAATCATACAGCATAGTAACATTATTATATAACTCCCCATCATAATATATTGAGCCAGTACGCCATTCCGATGATTCCAAATAAGGATGCCCTTTAATATCGGGTGAAAACCCAATATACTCTGTACCAGAGATTAAACTGTATTGTCCTTCCTTTGAGTGATTATATAAAGAAACGACATTAGCTATAGCCGTATTAGAACTATCAGGTTGCGCTTTAACTTGCGTAGGATTTAATAAAAAAGAAATAGAAAATAGATATCGCGATATTTTATATAACACTTAATTTGAATTTAAAGTACAATGAATAAGATTACGTAAATAATATTTATAATGCTACAATAACTGCGAAACATAAAAATCTATACACGTTTATAAAATCATATTTGTTAATTATCAGACAAACCTTAGTTAAAACAAAAAAGCCTCGCCAAAATGGCGAGGCTTTTTTGTTACATTAAAAAGTAACTAATATTCATCCTCGTTCCATGCAGATCTACGATGACCCTCTACAATATAAGTATTACCATCAAAGGTTGTAGTATAATTAACATGAATACTATCACCCATAATACCGCTATGCAACTTTGTAGAACCGATAAGCACTTTTCCTTCATTAATCGTAAAGGTTCCACCTTTAGTCGCATTAGCAATTCCTGCCCCAGAAATAGTTCTCTGGTTAACATCGCAATCTGCTTTACCTAAAATAGCTACGGCTTGGGCTGCTGTGCCTAAACGAACCCAAATCTTATTGCTAACATTTTCGGATGTATTATAGGTACGCATTGAGAAGCCAGTACCTAACGGACGTGCCGCGGTTTGGCCAAAATATACACCGGTTGCATTATTTTTAACATGTACCACCCACTCACCAGATACTGCAAACGTAGGCGTATATTCAACTTTCTGATCGGGCAGGGTTTCACAGCCTGAAAAGACCATGGCTCCCACCGCTAATAATAATGTATATTTTATGTTTTTAAATTTCATATCGATAATAATTTATAATTAATATTTATAATTATTTATGCCACCACATTTTAGTAGTAATAGGAATTACTGCTGGTGTATTAGGATTATAGTCGCTTGAACTCTTTGGAAATAACAATCTTCTCGGTAGCAACCCGGCACCTAATACTGAATTAACAGAGATAGTATACCTTCCTGGAACATACGTTGCAGCATCAGTAGGTACAGGGCTAATTTGAGGATATCCTGTCCTGTTTTGATCAAAAAATGCATCCCAAGCCTGGGTACGTGTTGAAGCAACCCATTTTTGAGTAATAATTTGCTCAATCATTTGCTCTACAGTTCCCGCTGCATTAAATTCATATACTCCTCCTGCGGCAATAAAAGGTGC
>JANWIB010000019.1 GCA_025450155.1 Sphingobacteriaceae bacterium | reverse complement strand
CCGAGTAAGAGCCTTCGAATAATGGAAAAATTTTCACGCTTAATAACTATATCTGAAAATGAAACGGTTATGAAATGAATGGGCAAATAATACTTTTATATAGTATATTTAGCCTGTTAACCTAAACAAAGATATGCAAAAAAGGTGGGTGGAACAGGAAGTAATTAGCCCCAACACAGTAGCAACGCTTCAGCAAAGCTTGCAAATTGACGAGGCCTTAGCTACTATCCTAGTTAAACGCGGGGTAACTACTTTTGATGAAGCCCGGCATTTTTTTCGCCCGGAAATCAACCATCTGCATGATCCTTTTTTGATGAAGGATATGGAACAAGCCATTTTGCACATCGAAAAAGCAATAGCTTCTGATGAAAAAATATTGATTTATGGCGATTATGATGTGGATGGAACCACCTCGGTGTCGCTGACTTATAGCTTCTTCAGAAATCACTATAAAAAAATTGATTTTTATATTCCCGACCGTTATAAAGAGGGATATGGTATATCCACACAAGGTATTGATTTTGCTGCAAAACACGGTTTTAATTTAATTATTGCCTTGGATTGCGGAATAAAATCGGTAGATGAAATTGATTATGCCAATAGTTTAGGAATAGATTTTATCATCTGCGATCATCACCTTCCCGGAGAAACCCTACCGCATGCAGTCGCGATTCTAGACCCTAAACGTTCAGATTGTGCCTATCCCTATAAAGAACTTTCAGGATGCGGAATAGGATTTAAACTGATACAGGCTTTTTCTCAAAAGAATGATCTTCCTTTTGAAGAAATTGAATGTTACCTCGATCTGGTGGCCGTAAGTATTGCATCAGACATTGTGCCTTTAACAGGAGAAAATCGCATTTTGGCATGGTATGGTGTACAAAAATTAAATACCAACCCCCGCACGGGATTAAAAGCGCTAATGGATATTTCGGGCAGAAAAGATCAGTATACTATTTCTGATATTGTTTTTACTATTGGGCCGCGTATTAATGCCGCCGGGCGGATAGATGACGCCAAACATGCCGTTCGTTTGCTTATAGCTGATGACCATGCAGATGCCCGGGATAAAGGGATATTAATCAATTTAAAAAACATAGAACGTAAAGAGCATGATGTGTCTATCACCGAGCAGGCTCTGGCGATGATTCAAAATGATCCTGCGCTTATAAACCGGAAGACAACCGTTGTATTTAATGAAACCTGGCATAAAGGCGTTATAGGCATTGTCGCTTCGCGGCTAACAGAAAAATATTACCGGCCCACTATCGTGCTTACACAAGCTAACGAATACGTTACCGGTTCAGCACGATCAGTCTCAGGTTTTGACCTATACGAAGCCTTAAGCTCATGTAGCGATTTGTTGGAACAATTTGGCGGACATAAATATGCTGCAGGACTTACTATGAAGCCTGAAAATGTGTCGGCTTTCCAACAACGGTTTGAAGATGTCGTATCTAGGACCATTCCTGAAGAATTACTAATCCAAGAGATCGCAATTGATGCATCCATTCATCTTAAACAAATAACACCCAAATTTTTTCGTATTCTATCTCAGTTTGCTCCTTTTGGTCCTCAAAACATGAACCCTGTTTTCCTTAGTAAAAACGTATATATATCAGGTGCGGCAACGCTGGTTGGAAACAATCATTTAAAAATAGCTATCCGGCAAGAAGAATCAACCTCATTCGAGTGTATCGGCTTCGGATTGGGTGACTACTTATATCAAATTAAAAAAGGCTTACCTTTTGATATTTGTTATACAATTGAAGAAAATATTTGGAAAGAAAAACGCTCTATCCAATTAAATGTTAAAGGTATCCGAATAAACGCTTAATGCACTAAAAGAAACATGATATTAAAAGCTGAAAACTTAGTTAAAAAATACAAACAGCGTACGGTTGTAAACCATGTTTCATTCCACGTTGAACAAGGTGAAATTGTCGGCCTGTTAGGGCCCAACGGGGCGGGAAAAACTACTTCTTTTTATATGATAGTGGGATTAATAAAACCTAACGAAGGCCATGTATATTTGGAAGATGAAGACATAACCGCAAACCCAATGTACAGAAGAGCCCAGAAAGGGATAGGTTATCTTGCCCAGGAAGCTTCTGTTTTCAGGAAACTATCAGTAGAAGACAATATTAAGGCCGTATTGGAAATGTCGAACTTGTCTAAAGAAGAACAAAGAACTAAACTAGAAGAACTAATTGATGAATTTAGCCTCCATAAAGTACGTAAAAACCGGGGTGATCTTTTATCTGGTGGGGAAAGAAGGCGAACCGAGATTGCACGGGCTCTGGCAGCAAATCCTAATTTCATTCTTTTAGACGAACCTTTTGCCGGAGTAGACCCGATTGCAGTAGAAGAAATTCAATCTATTGTGGCAAAACTGAAACTCCGGAATATCGGAATTCTAATTACAGATCATAATGTGCAGGAAACACTTTCAATCACCGACCGGGCATATTTATTAACGGAGGGAAAAATTATGCTTACCGGTACTCCGGTAGAAATAGCCCATAATGAAATGGCCCGTAAATTTTATCTGGGGCAAAATTTTGAACTTAGAAAAAAGAAAGTTTAAACCACTATATGGCTATCGTAAATTCATTATTTACCTGGTTAATGAAAAAACGGATGCACCAGATTGAACTTTTCATAAAATATCCCCATGAAGTTCAAGCTGAAGTATTTCGCAACTTAATTGATTCGGCTACTAAAACAGAGTGGGGCAAGACACATGGTTATAGCTCAATAGAAACCCTGAAACAATACCGGGAGCAAGTACCGGTTCAAAATTACGACTCACTTAAACCATTCATTGAGCGAATGCTGAAAGGCGAACAGAATGTACTCTGGAGCTCAGAAATAAAATGGTTTGCTAAATCTTCTGGCACTACTAACGACCGCAGTAAGTTTATTCCTGTTAGTAAAGAATCGCTCGAGGAGTGTCATTTTAAAGGCGGTAAGGACATGCTGTCCATCTATTTTCATAACTGCCCGGATACTCGTTTTTTTTCGGGAAAATCTCTAGTTATGGGTGGAAGTCACCAAGTTAACCAATTTAATAACGATATTCATTACGGCGATCTTTCTGCAGTTTTAATTAAAAATCTTCCGCTGTGGGCCGAATATCATCGAACGCCTGATATGTCTATCACATTAATGGATGATTACGAGGAGAAGATAGAGCGTATGGCCCAGGCAACGGTAAATGTTAATGTAACCAGCATATCCGGCGTTCCTACTTGGACTATAGTTTTGGCAAAACGCTTATTGGAAATAACCGGAAAAAGTAATTTGTTAGAAATCTGGCCAAATTTAGAGCTGTATGTGCATGGAGCCGTAAACTTTAAACCCTACCGTGAGCAGTTTAAAAGGCTTATTCCTTCAAAAACGATATCTTATTTAGAAACGTATAACGCTTCTGAGGGATTTTTCGGCATTCAGGATCAATCTGATTCTGAAGAAATGTTGCTTATGCTTGACTATGGGATCTTTTACGAATTTATTCCAATGGAAGAAATAGAGATAGAGAATCCAAAAGTACTGAGTCTGGATGAAGTGCAGCTAAACACGAATTACGCTCTTCTTATCACCACCAATGGCGGGTTATGGCGGTATATGATAGGTGATACCGTTAAATTCACCTCTTTATCTCCTTACCGGATACAAATAACGGGGCGCACCAAGCATTTCATCAACGCCTTTGGAGAAGAAGTAATAGTTGATAACGCCGAAAAAGCATTAACCAAAGCTTGCAATGAAACAGGGGCAATTATTAGAGATTACACAGCATGTCCTATCTACTTTAAAGATAACGAAGTTGGCGGACATGAATGGATCGTAGAGTTTGAACGTCATCCGAATGATACCGAAAGATTTATTACATTATTGGATGATACCTTGCGAGAAATAAACTCGGATTACGATGCCAAGCGCTTTAAGGATATGGCACTACGCCGCCCCCTAATCCATATTGCACCCGATGGTACTTTTTATAATTGGATGAAGAACAGGGGTAAGCTGGGCGGTCAACATAAAGTTCCCAGGCTTGCTAATGAACGAATCTATGTTGATGAAATTTTAGCAAGGATGAAGAAGTAAGTTTCTTATTGATGATAACTCTTTTTGGGAAAAATTAAAGATACGACCACACTAATTGTTAAAATTAAAACGATTACAATTAATGAATGCGTAGTGGTGAATCCCCATAGTTCTAACCAATGATGCCCTAACATCTTTAACCCAATAAATACCAAAAGAAAAGCTAATCCAGTTTTCAGGTAATGAAACTTGTGGATAATGTTCACCAGCAAAAAAAACATCGACCTTAAACCCAGAATAGCGAAAATATTAGAGAAGAAAACGATATAAGCATCTTTAGTAATGGCAAAAATTGCAGGGATAGAGTCTACTGCAAAAATCAAATCTGTAAACTCTACAATCAATAGCACAATGAATAAGGGAGTGATCATTTTGCGGCCCTCTCTTTTTATAAAAAACTTATTCCCAACAAAATCCGGAAACACAGAAAAATATTTAGCAGCAAAACGCACTACTCTATGATTTTCCGGATCAATACTCTCGTCTTCTTCTCCCTGAGCAAACATCCTGACACCCGTATAAACCAGAAATGCACCAAACAGGTATAATATCCAGCCAAACTGGTTAATTAATGTTGCCCCTAAAAAAATAAATAAGAACCGCATAATAACAGCCCCTATTATACCCCAAAACAGCACCCGATGATAATACTTTTCTTCAACGCCAAAGGCAGTAAAAATCAAAACCATTACAAAGATATTATCGACAGACAAAGCATATTCAACTACATAACCAGTTAAGAATTCAATAGCCAGGGTCTGCCTGTAACTTTGCAAGCTGGCAAAAAGGTCATGCGGAATTAGCGTGATATGATGCCGGTTTTGCTTAGTAATTGCTGCTAATTGGTCAAAAGTTTCTATTTCGTGAAGTTTATGCCCCTCGGTAAGCAGGATAAAATAAAATCCAATGGCAAAAGAAACCCAGATAAAACTCATAATAGCAGCTTCTTTTAAGCTGACTACATGATCCTTTTTATTAAACATCCCTAAATCAATAGAGAGCATTAAAATGATAAATAACAAAAAGCCGAAAAAAAAGAGGAGTTCGTTAGACATTTTATTTTTTACGTTCTGTGGTAAATCTTACCAACTGTTCAAGCGCCGTTCTCGATCCATGATCTGGGAACTGATTTAGAATTGAAAAAGCCTCTTCCTGATAACGATGCATTTGCATTTCAGCATAAGCCAATCCACCGCTATTGCGTACAAAGTAAATCACTTCTTCTACTTTCTCGGGATCTTCATTATAGTTTTTCACCAGGTTAATCATTCGATGTTTTTCGGAGCGTGATGCTTTACTTAGAGCATAAATTAAAGGCAGCGTAATCTTCTTTTCTTTTATATCAATTCCCAGGGGTTTACCCACATCATCGGTACCAAAATCAAAAAGATCATCCTTAATTTGGAAAGCGATGCCAATTTTTTCTCCAAAAAGGCGCATATGACCTATTGTTTTAACATCAGCACCAGCAGAAGCGGCACCACATGCACAGCATGAGGCAATAAGAGAAGCGGTTTTTTGGCGAATTACTTCATAATATATCTTTTCATCAATATCTCGGCGCCTTGCTTTTTCAATTTGAAGGAGTTCACCTTCACTCATTTGCTTCACTGCCTCAGAAACCACTTTTAATAATTGAAAATCCTCATTATTTACAGAAAGTAGCAACCCTTTGGCCAGCAGGAAATCACCAACCAAAACAGCAATTTTATTTTTCCATAGGGCATTTACAGAAAAGAATCCCCGCCGCTCATAAGAGTTATCTACTACATCATCATGCACCAGTGTTGCAGTATGTAACAATTCGACCAGAGCTGCCCCTCGATAAGTAGCTTCTGTTATACCCCCACAAAGGCTGGCAGAAAAGAAAACAAACATGGGTCGGATTTGCTTACCCTTACGTTTTACAATATAATGCGTAATTCTATCAAGAAGTGGAACTGAACTTTGCATGGATGCTTTGAATTTGGCTTCAAAAGCATTCAGCTCTTTTTCAATAGGTTTTTTTATCTCATTAAGGTTAAGCATTCAGTAAAAACGAAAAAAAGCTGTACTTGTCTGTTAAATTTTTCGACGCAAACTTAATCGAAAAAAAGGACAAATACAGCTTTTGATCATCCACACCCTCATAAATAACCAGAGAGTGAACTAATGTCTATAAATCTGCAGGGGCTATGGGAGCCGGCACGACATTTTTAACTGGTTTAGTGCTTTTTAAGTATGCAAATATGGCTTTTAAATCATCATCTGTTAAATTTCTGTACGCTTCCCAAGGCATCGGAGGTAATAGAGACCGGTTGTTTTCCATTCCTTTATATTTACCCTTACGAATAGCGGTCATAAACTGTTCTTGAGTCCAGTTACCAGTACCTGTTGCATCTGAAGTAAGGTTACCAGTAAAAGAACGTCCCCATGGACCAACTGCACTAGTAAGATCCATTTCAAGCAGGGCCCAACGTTTACCAGCTTCTTTGTCCTCTTTAGATAATTTCACAACAGGCCTGTTGCTAGGATATCCACTCAACAAACGCGTAGTGTCCAGTTCGACACCTTTTGGCCCAAAGATTTTAGGAGTGTGACAATCATGACAGCCCATACTGGTAACTAAATACTCGCCTCTTTTAACGCTGTCTTCTTTTGTTTGCATTAAATTTTCAGTCTTTGCAGTTTCCTTTTCCGAATTAGTACCTTTTTGTGTCTCTGTATTACATGCATAAGTAATTATTAATCCCAAAACAAAGGTGGATAGTAAGAAAGATTTTGTTTTCATATTATTGTTATTTATTGATATAGTAAAAACTGTCTAAATATATAATTCTGATTTTAATATGACAAATAACTATTAAATAGTAAATAATCTCCCAAGATTCCTGAGAAATTTAATCTCCTTCGAAGTAAAAACATCCAACTCTTTTCAATAAGTAAGTTGAGCATTCATTAAAATAATAAAAGCTGTACTTGTCTGTTAAAAAGACAACTGCAGCTTTTAATTTAAATACACTCTCATAAAACTCAGAGAGTGAGAACTAATGCCTATAAATCAGCAGGGGCTACTGGAGCCGGAACAACATTTTTAATTGGCTTAGTACTTTTTAAATATGCAAATACGGTTTTTAAATCGTCATCTGTTAGATTTCTGTACATTTCCCAAGGCATTGGAGGTAATAAAGAACGATTACTTTCCATTCCTTTATATTTACCCTTGCGTATAGCGGTAATAAACTGCTCTTGAGTCCAGTTACCCGTACCTGTTGCGTCTGAAGTAAGATTAGCAGTGAAAGATCTGCCCCAGGGGCCAACTATAGTGGTAAGGTCGAGTGAAAAAAGCATCCACTTTTTTGCGATTTCTTTTTCTTCTTTAGATAATTTTGCAACAGGATTCTCACTAGGGTATCCACTCAACAAACGGGTACTATCTAATAACATGGCGCCGTTGCGGAAAATTTTAGGCGAATGACAATCATGACAAGACATAGTGGTCACTAAATATTCGCCTCTTTTAATGCTGTCTTCTTTTGTTTGCATTAAATTCTCGGTTTTTGCGGTTTCCTTTTCCGAATCAGTACCTTTTTTTGTCTCTGTATTACATGAATAAGTAATTACTAGTCCCAAAAGTAGTGATCCTAATAAAAATAAATTTACCTTTTTCATACTGTTATTTATTGAATGGTTTAAAATTATTTAGCTTTTAGTTTATGATTTTCATATGACAAATATAGCTATTATTAAAACAATTACTATAAAAATAAATTATTTGCGGAGAGAGAGGGATTCGAACCCTCGATACACTTTTGGCGTATACACACTTTCCAGGCGTGCTCTTTCGACCACTCAGACATCTCTCCGAAGACCCGCAAAAATATTATTTTAAAATCTTATTTAAGAATTTACAGAAAATTAAAGCCACTAGAAAACCGACTTAGACCAGGTTATTGGATTAACCTTGCTTAACTCGCCCCGCATATCAGTTTCTAATAGCTGGCTGATGCGGTCATCGGTATACCCTTTTCCTAATAAGAACATCAATTTGGTAACTGCAGCCTCGAAAGTCATATCATAGCCACTCACAACACCCATTTTTTTTAATTCCCGACTGGTTTCGTATCTTCCTAATTCCACCGTTCCCACTTTGCACTG
>JANWIB010000018.1 GCA_025450155.1 Sphingobacteriaceae bacterium | reverse complement strand
GCAAAGTTTTTTTCGCAGTGTCATCCAGGTACGCAAGGCTTTACAATTGTTGTTTTTTCTGCTCATTCTATCGTTAATCTCCTTTTATATAACCCCCCAGATACATATGTATCATTTTTTGCTGGCCGTGCCTGCCGTTTCTGTTTTTATGGCCTATTATTTTTTACACGCCACTAAAAGATGGATTTATGAATCCTTATACCTTTTGCTTATCGGGTTTATCCTCTATTTCCAATTTGTATAAGTACTTTTTATTAAACCGGGTAGGTTTAACGTTTTTTAACAGATAAATCCCCTTAGCCATTCAAAATTTGAATAGTTTTGTATGATGAAATTTGGTGTTGTTGTTTTTCCAGGCTCTAATTGCGATCAGGACATTATCTACGTACTTGAGCATATTATGGGCCAGCAAGTAGTTAAACTATGGCATAAAGACCATGATTTACAACAGGTGGATTTTGTGGTACTGCCAGGAGGATTTTCTTTTGGCGATTATTTGCGTTCTGGTGCCATTGCCCGTTTTTCGCCCATTATGCAGGAGGTGATTCAATTTGCAAGTAAGGGAGGTTATGTTATGGGGATATGCAATGGGTTTCAAATTTTGGCCGAAGCTGGGCTTGTTCCTGGAGTATTGCTGCATAACGCCAACCGGAAGTTTATTTGCCGCAATGTTTTTTTAAAGCCGCAAACTACCCAGACACTAATTACTTCAGGATTAGACTTAAATCGGAGGCTTAAAATTCCGGTAGCACATGGTGAAGGAAATTATTTTGCTGACGAGGCTACGCTAAAAAGGTTAAATGATAATGATCAGGTACTTTTTCGCTATTGCGACGAAAGTGGAAATATAACTCCAGAGGCCAATCCGAACGGGTCTGCACAAAATATTGCTGGCATTTGTAACCAGGGACGTAATGTTTTTGGTTTGATGCCGCACCCCGAACGTGCTGCCGATAGTATTCTTAACAATGAGGATGGTTTAGGAATTTTTGAATCTATATTAAAAACAGTTAAGATTTAATGATTAATTTGGTTATTGATATTGGGAACACGTTTACCAAAGTTGCCCTGTTTGATAATCGGAATATCATTGAGCTGAATAAATTCGAACGGTTTGGAATTAGTGATTTAAAGAAGATTATTTCGCAGAAGAAAATTGAATGGGCTATACTGTCATCGGTTAATCAGGAGGTGAATGAGGTGGAAGAATTTTTAGAGACAAATTACAAGTATGTTCGTTTTAATAGCACCATGCCTGCCGGGGTTATTAACCACTATAGCACACCGCAGACTTTGGGGCTGGATCGTTTTGCTGCTGTAATTGGTGTCGCTTCAATGTTCCCACAAACCAATTGTCTGGTAATAGATGCCGGTACTTGCATCACTTATGATTTTATAGATAAAGACAAAAATTATTGGGGAGGAAGTATATCGCCAGGCCTATCCATGCGTTTTAAATCCATGCATACACTTACCGGCAGACTTCCTTTAGTAGCGTATAATTCCGAATTTGAAAATTTTTATGGAGATGATACCCAAACTGCCATACTTTCGGGTGTGCAGCAAGGAATGATTTACGAAACCTTAGGCTTTATTAACGAATATGCATCGCGTTATTCTGGCCTCCAGGTAATTCTTTGTGGTGGAGATGTTAAATTCTTTGATACACGTTTGAAAAATAGCATCTTTGCCAATTCGTTAAAAACAGAGCCTCATTTGGTTCTCATCGGTTTAAATGAAGTTATTCACCAACGCACTAATGACTAAAATTTTAAAACATATATTTTTACTTTCAACGCTACTGGTAAGTTTTTCAGCTTCTGCGCAAACTACAACCAGTTCACCGTATTCTACTTACGGATTAGGTAACTTAAGAGGAGCAATATTGCCTCAAAATCGTGCCATAGGAGGCTTATCTGCAGGCTTACGCCGTCCGGGAGGTTATTTTAATATCAATGCGGCTAATCCGGCTTCTTATTCCGCATTACAATTAACTGCTTTTGATGTAGGCGCTGGAGGAGCGTTCAGTAATCTTTCCAAATCAAAGGCTTCTGAAACAAGCTTTAATGCTTCGCTAAGCCACCTTGCTTTTGCAATTCCAGTGAGTAAAAAATCAGCTTTAAGCTTTGGCTTGATGCCTTATACCGAGTTAGGTTATTCGTTTAGCAATACGGTATTGCTGGATACGCTTAATGCTAACTACGCTTATCGCGGAGAAGGAGGTGTTTCAAAGGCGTACTTAGGATATGGATTTCAATTAGGAAATCATGTAAGCTTGGGTTTTAACGTGAGCTATTTGTTTGGGAAGTTGAGTAAAACAAGCTCGACAGAATTTCCTTTAGAGCCATCTGCAATAAGTTCAAGAGTTGAAAATAGCAATAGCGTAGGTGGATTTAGCTTTGACTACGGCTTGCAATATTTTGTCAATCTCTCGCCTAAAACGAAGTTTACTATCGGTTATTCCGGTAGCGCCAACTCAAAAATAAATTCCACTAACAAAACTGTAATTACCCGTTACAAAGTAGATCAGGCAGGCAATGAAAGTATTGCTTTGGATACTCTTTTTCATCAGTCGGGTATAAAGTCAAAAATAACGTTACCTTTAATGCATACGGTGGGCTTTACTTTTGAGGGGATTAATAAATGGTTGTTAGGCGCTGACTTTTCTTATGGTCAATGGTCCGGCTACCGCGAAGGTAAAATAAATCCACAATTGCATGATAGTTATGGGTTTGCTCTTGGCGGACAGTTCACTCCGGATATCAGTGCTGTTTCAAATTATTTTAAATTGGTTGATTATCGTTTAGGCTTTAAATACGATAACACCTATATCCATATCAATAACACCGATATTAAGCAAGTTGCACTAACTTTTGGTTTTGGCTTCCCGCTGCCATCAACTCGTACCTCATTTTATAAAATTAATTTAGGTGCTGAATTGGGTAAAAGAGGAACACTACAAAACAATTTAGTACGCGAACGTTTTGCTAATATCTATTTAGGATTTACGCTTAATGACAAGTGGTTCCAGAAATATAAATTTGATTAAAGCCAGACGTTGTATTTTCTTTATCTCATGGTGTATAGGTTTGGCATTTTTACTGAGTGCCTGCGAAAACGACCTAAAGGACGTAGAGCGTATTTCTTCTCGTAATGTATCTATTCCTGTAGATAAATCTTATGGCGTAGAAATTCTATATAGTGATTCTGCCAAAGTAAAAGGCAAATTAATCACCCCGGAATTGTATCACTATAATCTCCCCTCTAAACCCTATTATGAAATGCCTAAAGGGGTCACGGTAATTTTTTTCGACAGCAACCAAAAAGAAGACAGTCGGGTAACCGCTGATTATGCCATCAGGCGTGAAAATGAAAAGGTGGTAGAATTGCGAAAGAATGTAGTGGCGGTAAACAAAGATGGGAAGACTTTCAAATCGGATGAGTTAATATGGGATGAAAATAAGCGTAGATTTTATTCCAATAAGTTAGTTTCTATTATTACCCAATCGCAAACCATTTACGGAACCAGTTTTTGGGCAAATGAAGGTTTTTCATACTATGAAATTCAACAATCTACAGGTAATTTTGATGTGCCTGGAAATCAGAGTACTAATCCTTAACTCTTTAAAAAGACAAAAATTTAAGCCGTCTTTTGTATTACCTATTTTTTTCTAAAAGTTGTATCTTGCGCCCTCTTTCATAAATAATATAATAAAATTTAGATATGGGAATAATGAGTTTTTTGCGAAACCGTGCCGGAATTATCCTGGTTGGCGTTATCGGTTTGGCAATTGTTGCATTTTTAATTGGTGATGCTGTACGTTTAGGGAGTCCTTTTTGGGCCGAGAGCCAAAATGTAGTAGGTAAAGTTGCAGGCGAATCTATTGATATTCAGGATTTCAATACAAAGGTTGAACAAAGTACCAATAACTTTAAGCAGCAAATGGGTCAATCAAGTTTGAACCCGCAAATGACTGCTTATATTATAGAGAATACATGGAATCAAACCGTTACAGAAATTCTGCTAGATAATGAAGTAAAACGTTTAGGCTTAGAAGTAAGCAAAAACGAACTGAACGATATGATTACCGGAAAAAAGCCACATTCTCAGGTTGTTCAATCTTTTGGCGATCCAAAAACAGGGCAGGTAAACAGAACACAGTTAAGTCAGTTTTTAAGCAATATTGAAACTCAGGATCCGTCAAGTCCGGTCCGTCAGCAATGGGGTGCTTTTTTGGTATCGCTTCGGCAGGAGCGTTTAGGGCAGAAGTATACAAACCTGATAAAGAATTCTGTTTACGTCACTTCATTAGAAGCCCGTGAAGATTATACACAACGCAACAAACTGGCTGATTTTAATTATGTAAATTTGGAATACGCCTCAATTCCGGATAATCAGGTAAAATTAACCGACGAAGATTATAACGATTACTATAACGAGAACAAGGCCCGGTTTAAAAATCAGGAAGAAACCCGAAGTTTTGATTATATCGTTTTTGATGCAAATCCTTCAAAATCCGATTCTGCTGAGGTAAAGGCTACGATAAATAAAATTGCCAACGAATTTAAGGTGACTAAAAACGACTCTTTATTTGTAAGCATCAATTCAGAAACGAAGACCCCTATTTCGTATGTGAAAAAAGGGCAACTTGACCCTGCATTAGATACCTTAGTGTTTAATACTACCTCCGGCGTTGTTGTTGGTCCGATTTTCAGTAACGGAACCTACAAACTGGCTAAAGTTATGGATGTTAGAACCAGTCCCGATTCAGTTAAGGCGAGTCATATTTTAATTAATCCGGCTACTGAAGGCGGCATAGACAAAGCGAAAGCAAAAGCCGATTCTATAGCTGGCTTAATCAATAAAGGGGCAAGTTTTGCGGATTTGGCTAAAAAATATGGTACAGATGGTACGAAAGATAAAGGGGGAGATTTAGGAACATTTAGCCGGGGAGCAATGATTCCTGCTTTTGAAGACGCAGTATTTAATGGAAACACAGGCGATTTAAAAGTTATTACTACCCAGTATGGAGTTCATGTTATTCATATCGATTCCCAAAAAGGTGCTTCTAAAGTGGTAAAAGTGGCCATAGTAGATAAAGCGTTGGTAAGCAGCAATGCCACTCAACAACAAGCTTATTCAAGAGCAACGACTTTTCTTTCTACAGTTGGTAACGTTAAAGATTTTGACGGACAGGTTAAAAAACAAGGTTTACGTAAGCTGGTAGCAGAGCATACTACAGCTAATCAACCCATAGCCGGCCTTGAAAACTCTCGTCAACTGGTTCGATGGGCATTTAAGGCTGATAAAGACGATGTATCAGACCAGGTATTTGAGCTGGATAACAAATATGTGGTTGCAAAACTTACCAACATTCGTGAGAAGGGGATACTTTCTTTAGAAGCAGTGAAAAAAGAAATTGAGCCTTTAGTTAGAAACAGGGTTAAAGCTCGCATGTTAACTAAAAAACTAACAGGCGCACTTTCAGGAGCCTATACTATCAATCAGGTGGCACAAAAAGTTGGCCGCACAGTAATCCCCGTTCAAAACGTAGTTTTTGCTAACCCTGTTATTCCGGGTGTGGCGCAAGAGAATAAACTGGTAGGGACTGTATTTGGATTGCAGCCAGGTAAACTTTCAAAACCGGTTGAGGGCGAACGTGGGGTATACATTGTTTCGGTTATTAAATTTACCAATCCCGCTCCTTTAACAAACGTATATAAACAAAAAGAAGT
>JANWIB010000017.1 GCA_025450155.1 Sphingobacteriaceae bacterium | reverse complement strand
TTGGTGGGAATGCAATGCTATCTTGCTTTTTATAGGCTTGTATCTCATTCCAAAAAGGAGCCGATTGAGCAAAAGCGCCATAAAAATTAACGGCAAATAGTATGCTGAGAAGAAATTTTAATAAACGGTTCATTGGGAAACTTTTAAATAAAGATGCAAAAAAAGCGTCTGATTAATCAGACGCTTTTCATTATGCCATAAGCAGGACGAAGGCCATCAAGAAATTCCTTCCTTCCCTTTTTATTCAGGTTGATTTGTTGCGGAACCTTTACATAATATCCTGTTCCATCATAAAGGCGCTTGCGGGGATGCTGTTTACATTCATCAGAGCAACAGCCATCTAATCTCCATCCACAATCATCACATTGCGTAAAGTGCTCATTACACTCCGGGTTGGCACAATTAATCATTTTAGCAGTGATTTTATCACAGTTATAACACATGGAGATTACCACCGGATTAACTGTATTCACATCAACCGCTACCCGATTGTCAAACACATAGCATTTCCCCTCAAAATCCTTTCCACCCACCTCTTTACCATATTTTATAATACCGCCATGCAATTGATAAACTTCCGAAAACCCTTCGTGTAGAAGCAGAGCCGAAGCTTTTTCGCATTTAATACCCCCCGTGCAGTAAGTCAGAATTTTTTTATCCCTGTACTGCGCCAGTTCATTAATCTTTTCCGGGAAATCACGAAAATTATCAATATCCAGGGTCACCGCATTCTTAAATCTGCCCAACTCATGCTCGTAGTTAGACCGAACATCTAAAATTACCACATCTTCCCGATCCTTCATCTCCATAAAATCTTTTGGTTCGAGATGAATTCCCGTTCTTTTTTGAGGATCTATTATATGTGGGTCACGAAGGCCCGAATGCACAATTTCAGGTTTATACCGGCAATGCATTTTAATGAAAGATGGTTCTTCAACCTCATCAACCTTAAAATCTGTTTTTTCAAACCGAGGATCAGCATGTATCGCATCCATATATGCTGCACAGGCCTCAACTAAACCAGAAACAGTTCCGTTAAGCCCCTCTTCTGCAATAATAATGCGTCCCGTTAATCCAAGCGATTTACAAAATTCTAAATGATCTGCGGCAAATTGCTCCGCATTTTCTATTGTCGAATAACAATAATAAAGTAGGGTTTGATATCTTCTCATAAGCATTAATACTGGTACAAACAGCGTTAAATGAAGCACAAAGATAAAATGAAAACCAGTAGATTAAAAATCGTAAGGTAATAAAATATAAAAGCCCGAACCAAGCAGGTATCGGGCTTTTATCATTAAATCAAAAAAAATTAATTATGATACTTACTCACATTTACATTCCAGGTCATACCGCTTGCACCTTTAAATTTTTGTGCCAGCAGGGTAACTTTTTTATTTCCTAAGGAGAGCTCTTTAAAAAAAAACGACTGCATACTGGTAACAGGATTTGGCAGTTCATGTAGAAAAAGGTCAATTGCATTTGCGAGCGCTTTCGAGGGTTTTTCAGTTAAATTGGCCATCACAATTAAAATTTAGGTGATATCCCAACAACAGAGTTACCTTTTTTGTTTTTAGATTTTTTTAATTTCATGCAAAAAATGTTGATAAATCTACCTTGAAAACACAAGGTTGACAGGCATTGCCACACTACCTGATAAACTGTATTTTAGCAAAAAACTCAACCATGTATAAAACCTTAAAACCAATTCTTGAGCAGGAACTTAAAGAAATTGAGACCGCAGGATTATATAAACGCGAACGCGTGATAACCTCTCCGCAGGGAGCAAAAATTATCGTTCAAGGTGGTAAAACGGTAATAAACTTTTGTGCCAATAACTATTTAGGGCTTTCCTCGCATCCCCAAATAATTGAGGCTGCTAAAAAAACAATGGACACGCATGGTTACGGCTTATCATCCGTCCGCTTTATTTGTGGTACCCAAGATATACACAAAGAACTTGAAAAAAAGCTTTCCGGATTTCTTGGAACCGAAGATACCATTTTATATGCCGCCGCTTTTGATGCAAACGGAGGCGTTTTTGAACCTTTATTTAATGAACAAGACGCCATTATTTCGGACGAGTTAAATCATGCTTCGATCATAGATGGAGTACGCTTATGCAAAGCTCAGCGCTACCGCTATAAACATGATGATATGGGCGATTTGGAGGAAAAATTGAGAACAGCCCAACCGTTGCGTCACCGGATCATTGTTACTGACGGTGCTTTTTCTATGGATGGCACCATAGCGCAATTAGATAAAATTTGTGATCTGGCGGATAAATATGAAGCCTTAGTAATGGTCGATGATAGCCACTGCTCAGGATTTATGGGAAAAACCGGGCGAGGAACTCATGAGCATTGGGGAGTGATGGACCGGGTAGATATTATTACCGGTACTTTAGGAAAAGCACTGGGTGGAGCATCTGGTGGGTTTACTTCGGGAAAGAAAGAAATCATTGACATGCTGCGCCAGCGTTCAAGGCCTTATTTGTTTTCAAATACGTTAGCGCCGGCGATTACAGGTGCTTCCATTGCTGTGTTAAATATGCTCAACAAAACAACTGAACTTCGTGATAAACTGGAAAGAAATACCAAATATTTTCGCCAAAAGATGACCGAGGCTGGGTTCGACATCAAACCCGGTGTACACCCTATTGTACCGGTAATGCTATATGATGCCAAGTTATCACAGGAGTTTGCCGCGAAAATGTTGGACGAAGGTATTTACGTTATCGGCTTCTATTACCCGGTAGTGCCACAGGGAAAAGCCCGGATCAGGGTGCAACTTTCGGCAGCTCACGAACAGGAACATTTAGACAAAGCCATTGCCGCATTTACCAAAGTCGGCAAAGAGCTAAACGTTATTTAAGGTTTTCAGTAACTTTGCATTTCTATGCAACAACGAATTGACCAATATACAGAAGAGATAAAGAGCGTAAATCCGAAAAATACCGAAGAACTGGAAGCTTTCCGGATTAAATATTTAGGTAGCAAAGGCATCGTTAAAACCCTTTTTGAGGATTTTAAAATGGCTTCGTCCGAAGATAAACGTGTGCTTGGAAAAGTTTTAAATGAGTTTAAAAATCTTGCCGAGCAGAAATACCAAACACTGAAAGAAACCTTTGATTTACAGCCAGTAACCACTAATTCACAACTCGACTTAACCTTACCAGGTGAAGGCTTCCAGATTGGCGCTCGCCACCCACTTAACCTGGTTCGGAAAGAAATCATCGAAATCTTTAAGAAACTGGGCTTTATAGTGGCTGAAGGTCCGGAAATAGAAGACGATTGGCATAACTTCTCGGCGCTTAACTTTCCACCTGAACATCCGGCAAGGGATATGCAGGATACTTTTTTCATCAAAAAAGATACCGAAAAAGGCGATATCGCTTTACGTACCCACACTTCTTCAGTACAAGTGCGTATGATGGAAAATGGCCAACCGCCGTTCCGGGCAATTATGCCAGGCAGAGTTTATCGTGATGAAGCGATTTCGGCACGGGCACAGTGTTGCTTCCATCGGAGAGCAGGCTTGTATATAGAGGAGCATGTTTCTTGTGCCGATTTGAAGCAAACCTTGTTTTACTTTGTGCAGGAACTTTTTGGCGAAGGAACGAAAGTTCGTTTCCGTCCTTCGTACTTCCCATTTACAGAGCCCTCGGCAGAGATGGATATTTCCTGCACCATTTGCAAAGGTGAAGGCTGCCAGATGTGTAAATACTCTGGATGGGTAGAGATATTAGGCTGCGGCATGGTAGATCCGAACGTATTGGAGAACTGCGAAATCGACAGTAAAAAATATAGTGGATTTGCCTTTGGAATGGGTATCGAGCGTATTACCAATTTAAAATATCAAATTAAAGACTTACGCTTATTTTCAGAGAACGACATCCGTTTCTTGAAACAATTTCAAACAGAACTCATCTGATGTTAATAAAACGGACAGGATTAGTAGTTTTTATGCTGTTTTTACTGGCTTGCAGTAAAGAGCAGGAGGGAAGGATACCTGATGTGCCTGTAAATTTCCATGCGCCATTAACCGACCCTCGTCTGAGCAGATTGAATAGCAGCGGAGGGGTTGTAACCATTGATGGTTACGGTGTAGCGGGACTAATTATTTACCGGAAACCGGATGGTTATTCGGCATTTGATCGTTGTAGTTCGGTTAATCCGGAAAAAAAGTGTGCGGTCACGCCTGATGACCCGAGCCTGACAGCAACTGACCCTTGCAGTGGTGCTAAATTTTCACTCTATGATGGAGCACCGGTAAAAGCGCCTGCAGTGCGTTCGCTGAAACAATACCAGGTGAATGTGAACAATTTTCAGTTATCGGTAACCAATTAACATGGAAATTGATAAAATAAAAGAAAGCATTAAACGGGCTGCCCGTGAGCTTTTCCGTAAATATGGCTATCATAAAACCAGTGTTAATGAAATTGCTAAAAAAGCTAAAATAGCTAAAGCAACTATCTATAAATATTTTGATAGCAAAGAAATATTGCTTCATTCCATTCTGATGGATTATTTGCGGGTAAGCGTAAACGAACTGATTGAAAATACATCGGAAGAAGTAAACAAAGAAACCTACCTCAGCAACCTGATTTTAAAAACCAGTCGCCTTTCTTATACCATCTGTAATGAATTTATCGGTTGGGATTTTATCAGGGAATCAACTAATGCCCAGGAGTTTCTAAAAATCTTATCAGATGATTTGGAAAAGCTCTTGGTTCAATCTTATCAAAAATCCAACCTCTTTAAAAACGAAGAAATCTCGATCGAAAAACTTCGTTTCCTGATCAAAGCCAGCAAAAGTATTGTCTTCTCTTTTGCTTTTACTTCGGTAAGTGACTCGGATGTTCGTAAAAACTTTATCTCCTTCCAAAAAGAAATCCTGCCATATTTAATCCAAGCGGCGGTTTAAATCAAGTTATATCAAAATAAGTTTGTAGAAGACCTCAAAATTTCGAGAAGTTTTTAGAGCTTCGCATTGTCTCAGAAAGCCTGTTTGTAATTTTGTGCGGGGCAAAGCTATTCACTAACTTTACCCGTTCATGAAAGGTTTAGTTATAAAATCTACCGGAAGTTGGTACCAGGTTGAAATGAATAATGGCAAGAAAATGGATTGCCGTATTAAGGGGAAGTTCCGTACACAGGATATTAAAACAACCAATCCGATTGCTGTAGGAGACCATGTAGAGGTTGAGGAAGAACCCGACCAGGATACCGGAGTAATTACTAAGCTATATAACAGGAAGAATTACATTATCCGGAAATCTGTCAACCTCTCCAGGCAGGCGCAAATCATTGCCGCTAACTTAGATCAGGCCTTTCTTATTGTAACGCTGGCATCTCCCCGAACTTCTTTAGGTTTTATAGATCGTTTTCTGGTTACAGCCGAAGCTTAT
>JANWIB010000016.1 GCA_025450155.1 Sphingobacteriaceae bacterium | reverse complement strand
AAGAAGAGGTGGGTTCTTCTAACCTGAGCATCTTTGTTAAAGAAAACAAGCAAAAACTGAAAGCCGATGTGGTGCTCATATCCGATACGGCGATGATCAGCTTAGAAAATCCATCATTGGAAATCGGGTTACGCGGGCTCTCTTATTTAGAGGTGGAGGTAACCGGGCCAAACAGGGATTTACACTCTGGTGTATATGGTGGTGCGGTGGCTAATCCGGCAACTGTTCTTTGTAAGATGATTGCCTCGCTGCATGATGAAAACAATCATATCCTCATTCCCGGATTTTATGATGATGTGCTCCCTGTAAGTGAGCAAGATCGGGAAGAGCTAAATCAAGCTCCTTTTGATGAGGAAGAATATAAAAAGGATTTGGAAGTGAAGGAACTTTGGGGAGAAAAGGGCTATACCACCATCGAACGCACAGGTATTCGCCCCACATTAGAAGTAAATGGCATTTGGGGGGGGTATATTGGCGAAGGCGCTAAAACGGTGCTGCCATCAAAAGCACATGCTAAAATCTCGATGCGTTTGGTGCCCGGCCAAAATTCTGAAAAGATTACCCAATTATTTAAAACGCATTTCGAAAAAATTGCGCCTAACTATGTGAAAGTGAAAGTCACCCCACATCATGGCGGCGAACCGGTAGTTACTCCTACCGACAGCGTGGCGTTTAAAGCAGCTGAAAAAGCCATTGAAACAGCTTTTGGCAAAAGGCCTATCCCTACCCGCGGCGGCGGCAGTATTCCAATTGTTTCTCTTTTTGAAAAAGAATTGGGCATAAAAACGGTATTGATGGGTTTTGGCTTAGATAGCGATAACTTGCACTCGCCTAACGAGAAGTATGATATTGCCAATTTTTATAAAGGGATAGAAACTATTCCGTTGTTTCATAAGTATTTTGCTGAACTTAGTAAATAAATAAAAACCGGCTGCCTCAAAAGCGAATTCGTCATTCCGAGCAGAGCGAGGAATAATTCATAGAATAATATGGGACTATTTGATTTCTTGAAGAAAAAAGACAACGCAAACGAACCCACACAACAACAAAATCCTCAAAATGAAAAATATTTTGGCGATTTAAACAAGACGGGTGAAATTGTTAATTTAGTTAAGATACCACACAAAGATAGAGATCAAAATTGGACTCATAAATTTCTATCAAATTTGGCAGAAGCCAGCTTTAGGTGTGGTGATCCACAAGTTGTAACGGGGCCTGATGGACTTCCCTATTTTCAACTTTTTCTACCAGAACCTCATAGGGCATTCCAATGTTTTGTAATTGATAGAATGAAGGATGATTTTTTATTGGAAGAAGGCTTTGGAATAGTAATCAATCCGACAGAACAACAGCCAGATTGGGTGCTCTCCTATGGCGATATTTTAAATTTACATTTGAATAAAACCTTTTATACAAGCGATGAACATTCCTTTTCAAAAGCAACTGAGGAGGAAACAATTGAAGAAAATGAAGAAGTAATTATTGGACAACCTTCTGAAACTTTATTGCCTCAGGTAACAAGAAAATTATTGAGTGCCTTCTTAAAAATGAATGGAATTGAATCTCCTAAGGTTTTACTTATGATGCGAAAAATGGCAAATGGACAAGGTGTTTTGCAGGACTTGGTATTTAATGTGACACCATATAATTTTAAAAACGAAGAAGCATATAGAACGGTAATGCAGACTTTATCCTGGTACTTACCTAGGCATTATTCATTTATGGGTATGGATGAAAAAACAATGGAAAATGGGTTTATGCCATTATAAAAAAGATCGCACCAATAAAATCAGCTTAATCCTGGGAATAAATCGGCTCAACATTGAATTAAAATAAGTTCTGTTGGAGTTGTTTGGCAGAATGAAGGGTTGACCTTCTATCAGCCCTTCAGTAGTGGGAAAGAATTAAACCATGAAACGCTCATATTTCCTTAAAAAAGCCTCATCCACATCGGCGCCAATTCCTGGTACATCCGGGAGGTCTAGGAAAAAGCCCTTGTATTCGGCGCCGCCAATAACAGGGTCTTCTAAATGGCCAATCTTGCAGGTGTCCAGGTCGAAGAACCGGATTTCAGGGCATGCATAAGCAAAATGCAACTTGGCGCTTAATGCTACCCGGCTTTCCAGCATCCCGCCAATCATGCAGGCAATTCCTGCCGCCGTTGCCGTTTCGTAAATTTTAAGTGCTTCCAATATCCCGCCCGATTTGGCAAATTTAATATTGATGTAATCGCAGGCATTGGCCTTGATTAATTTTCGGGCATCGTGATGATCAAAGCAGCTTTCATCAGCCATAATTTTTATCGGCGAAATTTTTCGCAATTCGGCCAGGCGGTCGTCATACGATTTGCGCATGGGTTGTTCGCAGAACTGAATGTTTAAATCCTTCATGTCCTGCAAAATTTGAGCAGCATCTTCAAAACTCCAGCCCTGGTTGGCATCAATCCGTAAAATCATTTCAGTGCCAACTGCGGAGCTTATTTTCTGCATCCGCTCCAAATCCGTTTTAATATCTTTCCCCAGTTTTACTTTAAGCATCGTGGCTCCCGCTTTTTTAAACTGGATGGCGGCTGCGGCCATGTCATCCGGTTTTCCAATACCTATCGTGATATCCGACTCCACCGTTCTTTTTTCACCATTAAGAAATTTGTACAAGGGCTTATTCACGGCTTTCGAAGCAATATCATATAAAGCCATATCAAAGGCACTTTTAATGGTAAAATTATGTGCCACATAATCGTTCAGTTCCTTCATCCTTTCGGGGATGTCTAACGGGTCTTTCTCTTTCCAGACTTTAGCAAAGTCTTTGGCCAAAACCAGGCAGGTATCCTGGGTTTCGCCAACAATCATCGGGAAGGCAGAACATTCGCCTATGCCACAAAATCCTTCATCAGTATAAATTTTTATCAATACATTTTGAGCGTAATCCATGGTCCCCGTTGCAATTACAAAAGGCTCCATCGGGATACTGAACCGGTAAATTTCTGTATGGGTAATTTTCATCATCGTAAATTCGCCCTAAATATAGATATTGCCAGCAAAACGGGTAAACTTTTTGACGTTAGCAATTGTAGCTAAAAGTAATTATGGAACTTACAAGTAATCGCCTTATACGCGAAACCTCCCCTTATTTACTACAACATGCTCATAACCCGGTGGACTGGTATCCCTGGGGAGAAGAAGCTTTAAAAAAAGCGAAGGAAGAAAATAAGTTGATCGTAGTGAGCATCGGTTATTCCGCTTGTCATTGGTGCCATGTAATGGAACATGAAAGCTTTGAAGACGAGCAGGTGGCTGAAATTATGAACAAGCATTTCGTTTGTATCAAAGTAGATCGGGAAGAACGGCCCGATATTGACCAGGTTTATATGTATGCCGTTCAGCTCATGACAGGCTCTGGCGGATGGCCCTTAAACTGCTTTTGCCTCCCGGATCAACGCCCTATTTATGGCGGTACCTATTTCAAAAAACAAGACTGGATGAATTTGCTGCTCAATCTTGCCTCATTTTGGGAAGAAAAGCCGGAAGAAGCTATTGGCTATGCAGAAAGATTAACCGAAGGGATACAGCAAAGTGAGAAGATAGAAT
Source organism: Sphingobacteriaceae bacterium (assembly GCA_025450155.1). Classification (GTDB taxonomy): domain Bacteria; phylum Bacteroidota; class Bacteroidia; order Sphingobacteriales; family Sphingobacteriaceae; genus JANWIB01. The sequence continues at coordinate 7,703 of JANWIB010000016.1, read as the reverse complement.
TTGTAAAACGGGAGGAAGATTATACAGAAAAAGATATGGTGGAGGTTTTTGAACCCTGGAAACGCAGTTTCGATATGACGGAAGGAGGCTATAACCGGGCGCCCAAGTTTCCATTGCCCAATAACTGGCAATTTATTCTGAAATATGCGCATCTAATGAAAGATGATGCTGCCCATGTACTTACTCGCCTAACCTTACAAAAAATGGCCTTTGGGGGGATATATGATCATATAGGTGGTGGCTTTGCCCGTTATTCGGTAGATGGTAAATGGCATGTGCCGCATTTTGAGAAAATGCTTTACGATAATGCACAATTAATCGGCTTGTATTCCGAAGCGTATCAATATGTTCAGGATCAACTTTATAAAGAAACAGTGTATGAAACCATAGATTGGGTAATAAGAGAGATGCGATCTGCGGAAGGCGGATTTTATTCGGCTTTAGACGCGGACAGCGAAGGGGTGGAAGGAAAGTTTTATACGTTTACTAAATCAGAATTAAAAGAAATACTGGGGCAGGAAGAGGAAGTTTTCAGCATTTATTATAATGTTACCGATGAAGGAAATTGGGAAGAAGAGGGTACCAATATCTTATTCCGGAAATACGATGATGAAGCCATGGCTCAAATGCTGGGGATGCCGGTAAATCAACTTCAAGAAAAAATAGAAAAAGCGAAAATCAAAGTCTTTGCTTACCGGGAAGCAAGAATTCGCCCGGGATTGGATAATAAAATTTTGGCTTCATGGAATGGGATGCTGCTAAAAGCTTTTACTGATGCTTACCGGGTTTTTGACGAATCGGAATTTCTTTCGTTTGCTTTAGAAAGCGCCAAATTTATTTTGAAGCATTTAAAACAGAAAGATGGATCGTTAAAACGAGTGTACAAGCCTGCTTCAAGCCGAAACAGGAATGATATAGCATTTTTAGATGATTATGCTTTTGTGATAGATGGATTAATTGGGTTATATGAAGTTACGTTTGATGAAAGCTGGTTAAATGAAGCTCATTCATTTACAAATTATGTTCTGAAAAAGTTCTCTGATGATGAAACACATATGTTTTTTTATACCTCTAAAGAGGATGAAAAGCTAATAGCCAGAAAACACGAACTCATGGATAATGTTATTCCAGGATCTAATTCGGTAATGGCACATAATTTATACAAACTGGGCCACTTTTTTTACGACACGGATTTTATTCAGCGAGCTGAACAAATGCTAAAAAATGTGCATCCTCAAATTAAATCTTATGGATCGGCCTATTCCAATTGGGGTATTTTACTTCTATATAAAGTTAAGGGGCTATCGGAAATTGTCATAACGGGCCCTGAAGCTGAAAATAAAAGACGCAAACTGGAAAAGTTTTATATTCCTAACAAAATCCTCTTGGGAGGAACCGCAGGAACATTACCTTTGTTGCAGGATAAGTGGAGTGACGAAACCAAACTATTTGTTTGTAAAAACCGGACATGCAGCTTACCCGTTACAGAAATAACAGAGGCGATAAAGCAAATTAATTAATAAAGAAGTGTGTTGTTTGGGAACCCGAAAGTAGTTTTTAACTGTTCTCTTTTTCTTAGGCTTCGCTTCAAAAATCAAAATTCATGAACATTAAACCCAACAGCGTTGTGGCGCTTACGTATGATTTGTATACCACAAAAGATGGTGAAAAAGTATTTGTAGAGCAGGCTACCCAGGAAAATCCCCTGGTTTTTCTATATGGGGTAGGGATGATGTTGCCTAAATTCGAGCAACATTTAAGTGGACTTACGGTCGGCGATTCTTACGATTTTGAACTTACTGCCGTTGATGCTTATGGTGAAAAAGATGAGAACGCGATAACGGAATTACCTATAGATATGTTTAGTGGTACGGATATGCCACAGGTAGATTCTGTTTTACCTTTGCAGGATAACCAGGGGAACCAATTTCGTGCACGTGTAACAGGAATTACTGATAATGCGGTTATTGTTGATTTAAACCACCCTATGGCCGGACAAGACTTGCATTTTAAAGGAGTTATTTTAAATGTGAGAGAAGCCACTAAAAATGAGCTTGCACATGGACATGCGCATGGAATAGATGGTCACTCGGGGCATTAAATGCACTTCCCTATCAACTTAAAATGAACCTCTGAAAATAGGAGGTTCATTTAGGCGCCTAATTTAAGATTAATCATATTTCCAATCTGTTCCAATTGCTCACCGGGCATACTCCCTTCCACTTTTACCCAACTGTTTTCTTTGTTTTTTTCAATAGTTGCGAGCTTCCTATCATCAAGTAACACGGAGAATTTGGTACGGTGAGGAATAACCAAAATTTCGTTAAACTCCCCTTTGTTAAATAAATCAATATAAACGTTAAAGCTGGTGCTTCGCATATAAATGTAACTGTTCTATATATGGAATTGTTCTATTTATTTCTAATAATTAGAATAGAAAACTCTGAGTAATAAAACTATTTTGCAGTTTATGGTGTTATGCTTGCAATTTAATTAATAAATTAAATGGAAAGTAAAAAAAGTAGCCCTGAGTATTTGCAAGGTAGGGATCAGTGGGAAATCGAAAATGCCGAATATTTAAATAGCTTAATAATAGGAATAGGATGCGCCTTATTGAGCCTAATAACGCTATCTCATGGAATTTTTTAGTTTATCGCCTAAAGCCATTTAATTGATTGGTTATTCTTTCTTGTAATTCTTCGTCAATGCCTCCGGAGTTACCATAAGCTGTCCATGTGCCATTGCTGTTGGCTTTGAAACTTATCAGGTGATTTCCTTTTTTTATGATTTCGTAATCATCATTACTCTGGCTTTTTACATCGTAATCCACAAAAGAACCATCTTTAAGCATTACTACTATATTAAAGCTATCCATACTATCAATTATATCTTAGTAATAGATACATATCAGTTATGAAAAGGTTTTATAGGTTTTTCAAGCTACTTATAGGTTAATTTCTGTTCCGCATACACACAAATTTTCACTTTAAGTGTTATACTATAAATTTTTTGGCCTATGAAACGGGCATTTGTACATCATAATGCAGGCATCTCTTTAATAAGAGTGTTGCTTTATATTATTTATCTCCTCACCCTGTTATTTTTTTCACTTCTTTTAGAGCGTTTAAAAAACTAGTTTTTTAGATAAGTGTGGAATTTGATGCGCTTTATGGGGAAATAATCGGACGAAAATAAGTTGTTGCAAAATCCTGATATGATGGTACACGTGCGATAATGAGGTGTTTAACTAATTGTTAAGCTTTGGCATTGTTTTGGAAATACTTCACCCCAGATTAACTAAAATTATATAGCCATGGTTTCCAAAATAATGTATTTTTTGTTTGTATCTTCCGTATCATCTTTACTAGCGTATGCTTTTTATGCTATAGTACAAGCATCTATACAAGGTAGGATTTCTTTTTAGCGGAAGCTCAATTTTCTTTGCAGTCGAGTTAGATTGTAAACTTAAAACTAACCAACTAAAAAACCCCTTCAGGATATCATTATCCCGTAGGGGTTTTTTATTGAGTAGATGTAAGCAGTTAAACAGCCCTATTTATTGAATTGTTTTTTAAAATATTGCTCAGGGTTGTCCAGTTTTTACATAGCGAGGGTAATTTAAATTGCTTGAGAGAAAAATATTGGATTATTGCTTGATTTGAATCTTTCTGTATACCTTAGAATTGTTGATGGAGTTATAATTATGGAAGAATATGTAGTGAAAATACTCGATACAGAGTATTTAAATGATGACGTTAAGCGATTTGTGCTTGAAAAACCTAAAGGATATACCTTTATTCCAGGGCAATCTACTTTTGTTTCTATTAATAATCAGGAGTTCAAGGATAAGAAAAGCCCCTTTACGTTTACAAGTTTAAATAAGTGGGCTACTCTTGAGTTAATGGTTAAGGTTTACTATGACCATGATGGGATAACACAACAAATGGATAAGCTAGGCATCGGTTCGGAACTTATTATTGGTAAGCCCTGGGGAACTATCCAGTATAAAGGCGATGGGGTTTTTATTGCCGGAGGTTCTGGAATAACTCCTTTTATCGCCATCTTACGTCAACTAAAACAAAGCAGAAAAATTCGTGGAGATTCTTTAATACTCTCTAATCAGTATCAGCAAGATATTTTTCTTGAAGATGAATTGACAGCGATGTTGGGGTCAAAATTCCACAAAATTTTTACACGGCAACAGGTAATAGGTTATAGAGAATTGCGAATTGACGAAACGTATTTAAAAAGAACAATTAGAAATTTTAATCAATATTTTTATGTGTGTGGTCCTCGTCAATTTGTAGAAGATATTTTAGCAATACTTACAAAGCTGGGTATTAAACCACAAACCCTGGTGTTTGAAAAAATGCATACCGAAATAGGCTCTAAGCAATCGAAATAAATTAAAAAGCCACTTAGAGTAATCTAAATGGCTAATTTCAGTGACCCCGGAGAGGCTCGAACTCTCGACCCACTGATTAAGAGTCAGTTGCTCTACCAACTGAGCTACGGAGTCGGAGGATTGCAAATATAAACTCTTCTGTTAATTATTTATTTTTGGCCTATAAATTTATGCGAAAGAATAGAGTTCTTCACGTTGTTTTTTCACCGCTTCGCTGCTTATATATTCGTCATAACTCATTAGCTTATCAATAATTCCTCCCGGGGTTAATTCGATCATACGATTAGCAACCGTGTGCGTAAGCTCATGGTCACGTGAAGTGAATAGCATCGTCCCCTTAAAATCTTTCATGCCATTGTTTAATGCTGTAATCGATTCTAAGTCGAGGTGATTAGTTGGCTCATCAAATAACAATACGTTGGCCTGCTGGAGCATCATTCTGGAGAACATACAACGCATTTTCTCGCCTCCGGATAAAACGGTACATTTTTTTAAAACTTCCTCTCCGGAGAAAAGCATTCTTCCCAGGAAACTCCGTATAAATTGCTCATCTTTTTCAGAGTCTGAATATTCTCTTAACCAATCAATCAGATTCAAATCTTTTCCCGCAAAATATTCCGCGTTATCGTTAGGAATATAGGCGGTGTTAATGGTAACTCCCCATTTATATTCACCTAAAAAATGAGTGTCTTTTCCGGTAAGGATGTTGTAGAAAGCAGTAGTTGCCAGACTGTTTTGCGAAAGAACGGCTATTTTATCGCCTTTATTAATCATGAAATTTACATCAGAAAATAAAAGCTCGCTATTCAGCTCCTTTTTTAATTTTTCTACCTGTAAAATCTGGTCTCCGGCTTCCCGTCCCTGGTTATTGAATAGAATGGCAGGGTATTTCCGGTTAGAAGGTTTAATTTCATCCAGGTTAATCTTATCCAAAGCCTTTTTACGACTGGTTGCCTGTTTAGATTTAGAAGCATTAGCGCTGAAACGGCGAATAAATTCCTGGAGCTCTCTCACTTTATCTTCCAGCTTTTTATTTTGATCTGAGCGTTGCTTTAATGCCAATTGGCTCGATTCATACCAGAATGTATAATTTCCAGTATAAATGGTCATTTTGCTAAAGTCAATATCCACTACATGTGTACAAACCGTATCTAAAAAGTGCCTGTCGTGCGATACTACCAGGATAATGCCTTCATAACTCGCTAAAAAATCCTCAAGCCAGGAAATGGTTTGGATGTCCAAATCGTTGGTAGGTTCATCCAATAATAGAATGTCCGGCTTGCCAAATAGTGCTTGAGCCAGTAGCACACGCACTTTTTGATTCCCATCCAGTTCTTTCAACAGTTTATAATGTGCATCTTCCTGAATGCCCAGGTTGCTTAGTAAAGTAGCGGCATCACTTTCGGCATTCCAACCATCCATTTCAGCAAAAATGGTTTCCAATTCTCCGGCACGTTCGCCATCTTTCTCCGTAAAATCTTCTTTCGCATACAGAGCGTCTTTCTCTTTCATTACAGTAAAAAGCTCCTTGTGCCCCATTAAAACTGTTTCAATAACCGGAAATTCATCAAACTCATAATGGTTCTGTTTTAATACCGCCATACGTTCGCCGGGGGTAAAACTTACCGAACCGGTAGTAGGGTCAACTTCGCCGGAAAGGATTTTTAGGAAGGTAGATTTTCCGGCGCCATTAGCACCAATAATACCATAGCAATTGCCCTGCGTAAATTTTAGATTAACTTCTTCAAATAGCGTGCGTTTGCCGTAGCGTAAAGATAGATTGGATACTGTAATCATGGTGTTGAAATGAGGCGCAAAAATACGGAATAGCGATCTTATATGAAAGATAGGATCATTTTATTAATTTCATATGATATTACCAGTTAATGATGGATCAGGAAGCCTTGCTGAAAGAAGTAGAACAAACGTTGATTCTTGACTAATCAAAGCTATTCACCATGCTATTGTGTAACGTCTTGGAGCTCCAGTAGCCGCTGGCAATGATGCGGCGAATGGTGAATAGGGGATCGTTTTCATCGCGTTTGGCAGCGAGTTGAAAGGCAGCTATAAAACCCCGTTTTTTCAGTTCGGGAATGCCCTCTGCATTCCATAACCCGAAGGGATAGGCAAAGTATTTAATCGGCTTACCGGTTATTTCCTGCAAGGTTTTGGTCGGTTTTTCAATTTGGGTTACCCAATCTTCACCCTCATATTTTTTAAAGTTATGATGGTCCCAGGTATGGCTGCCAATCTCGTGGCCTTCATCTGCCAGGGCTTTAATTTGTTCACGGTTCATGTAATTAGGACGTCCGATGGATACCGTCATGATAAAGAAGACCCCTTTAAAACCATATTTTTTCATTTCCGGAGCGGCAACAGTGTATTGATCCAGATCGGTATCATCAAACGTGAGCATGATCGATTTTTCAGGAAGTGGCGCTCCCGTAGTTAAATACGTATAAAGCTGGTCTGGCAGAATGGTATGGTAGCCGCTATCGGCCAGCATTTTGAGATGCTCTTTAAAGGTAGCTACGGGAATAATATAATCTTTAGCAGATTTAGAATCGCCGGGTTTCCAATCGCGTATTTGGTGATAGCATAAAACAGGAACTTGTTTGCGGGCAATAATGGTTTTGGCATCGGCAATTTTAGCAGGTGTTGTTATGTTGGCTTTAGCTGTTGAATCCGCTTGTTTTGTTGAAGATGCTGCCTTGTCCGAATCATTTTTAATCTGGCATGCAACAACTAAAAATGCCAGGCCTAAGAAAAATAATAGAATTAATTGATTAGTGCTTTTCATCTAACATAAACTTGTTTGCTATTGAACGGTTACGAAAATAAAAAAAATAGGTTACTCCTGCATCGGGTATGAGAGCTGTTGCCCGTGGAAAGTTCTATAAAGATTATGAAAACTATCGTTTGAAAATCTTGTTGGAATTATAGGAATTTAAAGAAAGCTACTATGAATAACAACACTCGAATTATGTCTCTGGCGCTTGCAGGGCTTGCAGCTGGGGGAGCCATCTGGTACTTAATGGGAACAGAACAAGGCAGGTCTGTACGCAATAATTTAACCCGCTCTGCCAAAGATTTAGGAAGTGATATCAAAGAAAAAGTAATAGATAAATGGAATGACCTTTCAACCCAGACTAATGGTTTGGCCAGTAACGTTGCCAATAAGGCAAGTGATATGAGGGAAAATATATCAAACAAGGCAAAAGGCGCAACAGGTTCTACTACTTCAAATATCTAATTATAACTAGCCATCAAAAAGCCTGACTGAATAGCCAGGCTTTTT
>JANWIB010000015.1 GCA_025450155.1 Sphingobacteriaceae bacterium | reverse complement strand
GACTAAAAAATATCCTGGTTGATGTATCAGGTATTCACGTTCTACTCATGCGTATCGAACTGTATAACAATAGCACCCAATTAAAAGCGTCAACCAGTATTCCTGTAGATCAATTTGCTGGGAAAGTTGTCATACTTGTAGATGATGTGTTAAATAGCGGACGCACACTGGCTTACGGATTAGGTGTATTTTTAGATATCCCATTAAAGAAACTACGTACCGCCGTTTTAGTAGACAGAAGCCATCGGATATTCCCCGTCTCTCCGGATTATACCGGACTAGAACTGGCCACTATTTTAAAGGAGCATGTAAGGGTTGTTTTAGATAAGGCAGGAGAAGAAGCGGTTTATTTAAGTTGATTTTGGTAATGCAATACTTCCACTATCTTTTCTGCTGTTAAGCCAATTCCGTCAATAATTAGTTGCGCTTTTTTATAAAAGGGTTCCCGTTCTTCGAGTTTTGTAGTTATAAAACGGATTAACCCATCTTCATCCAAGTCTTTAATTAAAGGCCTTTTTTCTTTTGCATTTTTTAATCGACTGGCCAATGCTTTAGGAGGTAAAGAAAGATAGATCGTTTTTCCATTTTTATTCATCCACTCCATATTATCAAAAAAACACGGCGCTCCACCTCCCGTTGCAATAATTATATTTTCAGGATAATTAAATCTTTGTAACGTATCTCTTTCAAATTCCCGAAACTTCAGCTCGCCAAACTTTTCGAAATACCCGGCAATGGTCGTTCTGGCACGAGCTTCTATCACTTTATCCAGATCAATAAATTCGTACGTTAATTTAGCAGCCAACTTAGTGCCCAAAGTAGTTTTGCCGCAACCCATAAAACCGATCAGGAATATCTTCATAACCAGAACTATTGGTTTTTAGAAAAATACTTCTCCTCTAATTCCTGATAGGAAGGCAATGTATGATAATGCCACTTATTTACTATAGTTCCACCTTTTAATAGCAAAACTCCGGGATTTGCCCGAACCATTGATTTTAGAGGAACAGCATCGGCATAAAAAATCTCTGTTAACAAATTATTCTTTTTACTAAATTCCAAGGCATCTTTTGCCGAGTTAGCAGTTAAAAGCACCGTGCGAATATTGTAATTTTCGGCGGCATTCATTGCCAGCGCATTTAAATTTCCTATTGCTTTACCATTGGTATTATCCAAATCATAAGCTACAACAACTAAGTTATAATAAGGATTTTCCAAAAGTTCCACATTATAATCAGTCCCCTGACTATCGGTTATTTTAAGATCTTTGATTTTTACATCAAATCCCTTTTTGATTAATTTACTTTCCGGGTTACCCACGATCTCCCAGTTTTCGTCTTTCCATATTTCGGTTTTCAGATATTCTTTATCCGTCATGGTCTTACTTCCACCTGTTTTTTTATTTTTCAGCGTATACGTAATTTCATAAACATCCTGGGGAGCACCTGGAGGTATACGCATTTCTTCCGGAATATTGGCTCCAATTTTATAGGGAAGAAAGTCAATAACCGGAAGGTAATTATACGTATACAGCCCAAAGCCAACTGAAATAATGGTAAGAATTACCAGAGTCCTTTTCTGTCCTTTTTCAGATTTTATTAACGACTGGATATTTTTCCGATGAATAAAAATATAGACAATCAAAACCAATAAGATTACATCCTTAGAGAAGGATTGCCATGGGGTTAAAGGAATAGCATCACCAAAGCAACCACAGCTTTTAACCACATCAAACGCGGCAGAATAAAAGGTTAGAAACGTAAAAAAGATAATTAACAACAGTAAACCCCACGATACCTGGATAGCCCTTATTCCCAATAAAATAGCTCCTCCCAAAATAATTTCTAACGCACAAAGTAAAATAGCTATTGCAGTAGCATAATCGTTAAGAAAACCGATATGAAACACCTCAAAATATTCCTGCAATTTATAGCCAAAACCCAGAGGGTCATTCGCTTTTATAAGTCCCGAAAAAATAAAAAGAAGGCCTATTAGTACCCTAAAAATAGTTATTAAGGATTTACGCATATTATTTAATTCCTAATTTTATCAACGCAAAAGCAGCATAATTCAGCATGTCCTGATAATTGGCTTTAACTCCTTCAGAAGCAAGCGTTTGGCCCAGATTATCTTCAATCTGTTTCACCCGAAGCAATTTCATTAAAATCAAATCTGTTAACGAGTTGATGCGCATATCTCGCCAGGCTTCGCCATAATCGTGGTTTTTGGCAAACATCAGTTCTTTTGTTTCAGCAATCTTTTTGTCAAAAACTAACTCTACCTCTTCCACTTTCATTTCTGTAGGTGAGTTTTCATCCATCTCTAACTGCATCATGGCTATCACACAATAATTAATAATACCGATATATTCCGATACAATATCCTCACCAACTTTCGATACCTGTTTTTCTTCAAGCGTTCTGATACGCTGTGCTTTGATGAAAATCTGATCGGTAATGGATGCAAGACGCAGTATGCGCCAGGCGGTTCCATAATCTTTTGTCTTTTTTAAAAAGAGTTCTTTGCAAACTCGTATTACTGCGTCGTACTCTGCTGTTGTATTTGTTGCCAAAACGTTTTTTGTATTTGTTAGAACGATGAAATTATCGGTATTTTGTTCTTAATGACGGATAAAAATACAGATTTTCATCATAATAACTCTCCTTTTGGCTTTCATCAAAAGAAAACATTGAACATCCGGGGCAATTTGATGGAGCTTTCAACGCCCAAAGTAATGGGTATTTTAAATCTTACCCCCGATTCTTTTTATGATGGCGGGAGAAATAATGATGTTTCAAGCGCTCTAAAAAAAGCTGAAATCCTACTGATGGAAGGTGCAGACATCATTGATATTGGCGCCTACTCATCCCGGCCAAAAGCCGAACATATTACTCCGGAAGAGGAGTTAAGCCGGTTAATCCCGGTTTTAAAAGCGGTGGTTAAAACATTTCCAAAGGCGGTAATTTCCGTCGACACCTTCCGGGCGAATATTGCCGAGGCCGCTATTGCTGAAGGCGCTCATATCATTAATGACATTTCTGCCGGAGAAATGGATAGCCTGATGTTTGAAACCATTGTCCGGCTAAACGTCCCCTACATTTTAATGCACATGAAGGGAACTCCGCAAACGATGCAGCAAAATACCCATTACGATAATTTGCTTTATGAGATCAGCAAATACTTATTAAATAAAGTAAACGCCTTAAAAGAGATGGGCGTTAAAGACCTAATTATTGATCCGGGCTTTGGATTTGCCAAATCTATCGAACACAACTATCAGTTACTAACCAAATTAGATCAGCTTAAATCTATAGGCGCTCCAATTCTGGCGGGAGTTTCCAGAAAATCTATGATATACACCGTTTTGGATACTACTGCAGACGAAGCATTAAACGGAACTACCGTTGCCAATACGATTGCCTTACTAAAAGGAGTATCTATTTTACGAGTGCATGATGTAAAGCCAGCCGTTGAAGCAGTAAAGATGGTAGAGAAAGTGAAATTTATACAGAAGTGACCTAAAGAAAAAAGCTTATTCGCTAATAATTTGTATTTTTCATCCCGATGCAGAATTTAGACTTCAGCTTTTTAAACATCCGGTTTTTAGATATCGTAGATATTCTGATGGTTGCATTTATTATCTATTATATCTACAATCTTATTCGTGGCACCATAGCGGTTAATATCGTTTCGGGTTTTATTATCATTTACCTGGTTTATTTAGTGGTTAAACAGGCCCAAATGAGGTTGTTAACAGAAATTCTTGGTGGCTTTGTCAGCATTGGTTTTCTGGCTATTGTTATTGTTTTCCAACAAGAAATTCGGCGTTTTTTATTGCTGATTGGTAAAAATGCATTTATCCAGAAAAATAAAGTTTGGCTAACCTTCTTCTTCAAAAGGAAGGTAGAAGAACAAACCAACCTGGTTTACATAGAACCCATTATTGAAGCCTGTAAAAACATGCAAAAGACCCGAACAGGTGCTTTAATCATTTTGGCAAAATATTTCGACGAACAATACTACCAAAATAGTGGAGAAGCAATAGACGCACATATATCACGACGACTTTTAGAGGCTATTTTTCAAAAACATAGCCCTCTGCATGACGGTGCTGTGGTAATTTCTGATGGAAAAATAAAAGTAGCCAGTTGTATTCTTCCGTTAACAGACAACGAAAAACTTCCTGCCCAGTTCGGCTTAAGACATCGTGCTGGAATCGGGATATCTGAGATGAGCGATGCCGTAGCGATCATCGTTTCTGAAGAAACCGGAGAAATTGCTTGCGTTAAACAAGGACATGTTAAAATGAATGTCAACCTAGAGGATTTAGAACGCTTTTTGAATAAAGCCTTTTAAACGATAATACGTAGCGACACCCTGATTGACTTAACTTAAATGAAGAAGAAAACCACACTTGTACTATTTATTATAATTGCTGCTGTTGCATTCGTTTTTGTTTGTAAAAACCTGTTTTTCAAAACAGCAGAAAACGATGAAGAAAGTAGAAGAAATGTAATCTTAAATTACCTTTCTGATCCCATGTATACTCATGAAGATTTCTGCAAACAGCTAACAGGGACAGATGCAGAATTAGAAATGTATGATCTGGATAGTGGTTTGTTGTATTTCTCTATAGAAAAAGAAAAATTTGATAAAGAAACCACATTTAAAAAACTAACAAAGAATAAAAACCATATTGAGATAGCAAAAACAGAAGAGGGGCGTTTGGCTTTAGGCAGTTATATCTTATACAAAAAGAATCACATTTTTTTCAGATTTCCGGTAAATGATTTCATCATCCCCAAACAGCTAACTTTTAATATCTATTATCCTGAATACACCTATTCTATAACCGAAAAGGAGTTAGAAGATTATTTAAAAAACCGATCTGTTTACGGAGGAGAGTTAAGAATTTTTAAAAGTTCAGAATACAGCCGATCCACCTACAGCTTTAATCATGGAGCTATGGTTTCCATACAGGGAGAGCCTTCCGTAAAACGATTGGTTGATAAAATCACAAAAGGATGCAAAACTAAGGAAGAAAGAGTACAGAAAGTTTTAACTTTTGTGACCAATGAAATCCAATACGACGATGATGAAGCCAATTATAGTGTAGAGGTTCTGAAACGGGCAAATGAAGTTTTAATGACTAAAAAATCTGATTGTAGCGGGAAAACAATATTATTTGCCTCTATGCTGGAACAACTTGACGTTGACTATCGATTAGCCTATTTAAAAAACCATATTTGTGTACTGGTGGCAGGAAATTTTCCCAAAGTAAACTCCTATAACTACATCATAAACGAGGGGAAATTTTATCTGGCAGAAACCACAACCAAGGATTTCATTATTGGAGAAACATTGTTGGATAACAATATCACTTTAAACTCGATGGAAGTTATCCAAAAAGTTGGAAAAAGTTCTATGCTATACAATCCGAAAATTAAAGTAGAATATCGATTATAGGCTAAGGCATTATTAAATCAAGAAGCCTGCTTTCCGGGCTTCTTGATATCAACAATATTGTTCAAAAGCACCAATCAGGTTATCAGCAATTACTTGCGCCGGGCGGCCCTCTATTTGATAACGCTCAATAACGTGCATTAACTTTCCGTCTTTAAACAAAGCCATTGATGGAGATGATGGCGGATAGGGTAGCATATAGGCACGAGCCTTATCAACCGCTTCTTTTTCCATCCCTGCAAAAACAGTAACTAATTTATCGGGGTGTTTTTCATTCTGAGCAGCAATTTTTGCCGCAGGACGTGCATTAGCGGCAGCACATCCGCAAACAGAATTCACAACAACGAAAACGGTTCCTTCCGCTTGTATTGCCTGCTCTACTTCTTCAGCAGTTTTCAGTTCCTCAAAACCCACATCGGTAAGGTCTTTGCGCATGGGCTCAACTAAATATTCTGGATACATCATTACGATTTATTAATTCCCAAAAATAAGACATTAATTACTGTTGCCCGATAGCAATCTATCAAAACAATGTCAGAAATCATACTAAAAGCGTAAAGCTTATTAAAAGTTTGATATTCACAGGGTAATGAGGTAATTTTGCAGTTCATTAAAAACAAAAAACTATGTCATCAGTAGAGACAACTTACCTTCCTTACAAAGTTAAGGACATTGCCCTTGCCGAATGGGGACGCAAAGAGATTCAATTAGCTGAAGCAGAAATGCCGGGGCTCATGTCGCTTCGCAAAGAATTTGGCCCGTCAAAACCTTTAAAAGGGGCACGTATTGCTGGATGTTTACACATGACGATCCAAACGGCAGTACTTATTGAAACATTGGTTGAATTAGGTGCAGAAGTTACCTGGTCATCCTGTAACATTTTCTCCACTCAAGATCATGCGGCAGCAGCAATTGCGGCAGCAGGCATTCAGGTTTATGCCTGGAAAGGATTAAATGATCAGGAATTTGATTGGTGTATTGAACAAACTTTATTCTTTGGTAAAGACCGTAAACCATTAAACATGATTTTAGACGATGGCGGCGATTTAACCAATATGGTGTTCGATAAATATCCAGAGCTTATCGCGGATATCAAAGGCCTATCAGAAGAAACCACTACCGGAGTTCACCGCTTATATGAACGTATGAAAAATGGGACTCTGCATTTACCGGCTATTAACGTTAACGACTCGGTTACCAAATCAAAGTTTGATAATAAATATGGTTGTCGCGAATCATTAGTAGATGCTATTCGCCGTGCTACTGATGTGATGATGGCTGGTAAAGTAGCTGTTGTTGCTGGTTATGGCGATGTGGGTAAAGGTTCTGCAGAATCATTAAGCTCTCAGGGTGTTCGTGTAATCGTTACCGAAATTGACCCGATTTGTGCGTTGCAGGCTGCAATGGAAGGTTACGAAGTGAAAAAATTTGCCACCGCAATAAAGGAAGCCGATATCGTGGTAACAACTACGGGAAACTGCGATATTGTTCGTGCCGAACATTTCAAAATGATGAAAGATAAAACCATCGTTTGCAATATTGGCCACTTTGATAATGAAATTGATGTTGCCTGGTTAAATAAAAACTACGGCCATACCAAAGTTGAAATTAAACCCCAGGTTGATAAATATACCATTGATGGCAAAGACATCATTTTATTAGCCGAAGGCCGTTTGGTAAACTTAGGTTGTGCCACAGGCCATCCTTCTTTCGTTATGTCGAACTCGTTTACAAATCAAACGCTTGCTCAGTTGGAGCTTTGGACAAACCCAGGTAAATACGAAAATAAGGTTTATACCCTTCCAAAACACCTGGATGAAAAAGTTGCCCGCTTACACTTAGCAAAAATTGGCGTTGAGTTGGATGTGTTAGACCCTCATCAGGCTGAATATATTGGTGTAAGTGTAGAAGGCCCTTTCAAGCCTGAACATTACAGATATTAATAAAAAGCGTAACTTTTTAATAGCCCTAAGGTAAAACTTAGGGCTATTTTAATATTACCCGTTACGTTTGCTTATTTTTATGCGTATCAGTTTTTAGGCGATCAAAACTCTTGAATGAAAAAACTTTACACCCTCTCGATTTTATTAACAATTACTTTATCTACTAATGCTCAAAATTATTTGGGTATTTCTAACAGTAACTATTCCGAACTCAATTCGCTTTATTTAAACCCCGCTAATCTGGCAGATTCCAGGCATAAATTTCAGTTTAATCTATTCTCGTTCAATGCTGTACTATCAAACAATTATGCCGGCTTAAAATCAAAGCAATTATGGGATTATGTACATTATCCTAAAGATAAAGATTTTGAAGATTTGGTGTATTATCTTGACGATGGGAAGAAAAAGAATGTAGATGCTATGGCCGAAGTGCGATTGCCTTCTTTCATGTTTTCCATTAGTCCCAATCATGGTATTTCGGTCAATTCAAGAGTACGTGGATTTGGCCAAATCAGTGGTGTCAACTCCGAATTCCTGTCTCTGGCAAAAAGAGGTTTCAATAAGGTTGATATGGATTTGTATAATAACATTATCAACAATAGAGGCCTTGCCGCAAATGGTCATGCGTTTGCCGAAATAGGCCTTTCGTACGGTGCCGTATTATATAATAAAAAGACACATTTCTTAAAAGGAGGTTTAACTGCTAAATACCTTACCGGCGGTGGCGTAGCACAGGCTCGAAATGACAACTTTAGTTTAGATTTTGATTACAATCCGGCAACGAAAGAAGTAACACTACTTACCACTAAAGTAGATATGGCGCTGGGTTACACAGATTTTGATCAATACAAGGATAATTTTACATACAAACG
>JANWIB010000014.1 GCA_025450155.1 Sphingobacteriaceae bacterium | reverse complement strand
TCTTAAGCAAAAGCTGCCGATTAATAACCCTCACCTTCTGTCTACTGCGAAAGAAAACAAAAGCCAACACCACCATAAAAGCCAAAAGAGCACCAATAGCATATTGCACCAACGTTTTCTTTTCCAGCTTACGTTCATTTAATTCCTGTTCAGCCTTTAAATGCTTGTTTTCTGTTTCTTTCTTCTCAGTCTCATACTTTGTATGCATCTCAGTTATTAGTTTCTCTTTATCCTGAGAGTAGAGGGAGTCTTTGTATTGATTACTTAATGTTAAATATTTATACGCATTTATATAGTCCCCTCTTGTTTTATAAACTGAATTTAAAGCAAGAGCACTCGTGTATTTTGTGGAGGCGGAGTTTGATTTAAGGGCTAATGTGAAGCTTTTCTGTGCATATTTAAGGGATTCGCTATTCTTCCCTATTTGGCTATAAACTTGCGCTATTTCGCTTAAAGTCCTAATTTTTATTGCATCGTTATTGTTTTTATCAGCAAGAGTTAATGCCTTTTGAAAGTATTCGAGGCTTTTTGCTAATTGTGCTTTCTGTACATATACCTGACCAATGTTTACTAAGGTAAATAATAGGTTGTTTGTATCTTTTGTTAATATTAGTGCTTCGTTCAGGTATTTTAATGCCTTGTTATTTTGCTTCAGTTGGAGATAGATATTACCAATATTTGTTATTGTATTACTGAGGTTTTTGGTTTCTTTTATTTTTCTTTTGATGGTTAATGATTTATGGTAGTATTCTAATGCTTTATTTAAATTGCCTTGAACGTTATATAAATTTCCAATATTGTTATAACTTGCAGAAAGGCCAATGGAATCCTTTATTGAATCTCGTATTACCAATGCCTGATATAGCAGATTACTAGCTTTGCTGTAATTGCCTAATCCCATTGATGCATTTCCTAAAATATTATAAGCATCTCCTAATTTTTTTTTATCTCCGATTTTTTGAGCTAAAGCCAAGGCTTGTTCGCCATATGCAATAGCTTTTTGAGGTTGGCTTTGCATATAAATTTTAGATAATTTATTAAGAATATCAGTTTTTGTAATAGGATCTTTAGCGTGCTGTAGTTCTTTTAATAGTTGTTTTTCAGGGCTTTCATTTCCTAGAGTAGAAAGAAAAGAGAAATGGAAGAGAAAAATTAAATAGAACATAATTGTGATTCAACTAAAGAAAAGGTATCTAACAGTCGTTTCCTTATCTTAAGTTTACGCAACTATTTAGTTCAGGTTTCGTTTTAGCTAATTTTTATTATGAAAACAGAAGTTTGTTTTACTTCTCATTGAAAAGTAAAGGTAAAAGGATAAAAGGCCTTACATTTTCTGAAAGAGTTAGCGTTTTATAACGTAGTTATTCAAAATACTCTTTCATTCGATCGAAGAAGCTTTTTTCATTCTTGCCGGGTTGGGGTTTAAAATTAGGCGAACTCTGCAATTTTTCTAATAAATCCCGTTCTTCGTGCGATAAGGCTTTTGGGGTCCATATATTTACATAAACCAGCTGATCGCCATGATGGTAGGAATTTACTTCAGGAACCCCCTTACCTTTAAGTCGCAGGATTTTCCCTCCTTGAGTTCCAGCTTCAATTTTAATTTTTGCTTTGCCATCTATTGTCGGAATTTCTACGCTAGAACCTAAAGCTGCATCAACAAAACTGATATGTAAGTCATAAATAATGTTATTTCCCTCACGTTTCAAGTATTCGTGCGGAATTTCTTCAATCAGAATAATCAGATCACCGGCAATACCGCCTCTGGGGGCTGCATTGCCTTTGCCGCTCATGGATAGTTGCATTCCTTCACTTACACCTGCCGGAATATTAATTGAAATAGTTTCCTCGCCTCTAACAATTCCATCGCCATGACATACAGCGCATTTGTTGGTAATTTGGGTGCCTTCGCCGTTGCAGGTAGGGCAGGTGCTTGTGGTTTGCATTTGCCCTAAAATGGTGTTGGTAACACGCCTTACCGAGCCTGAACCACCACAGGTGTTACAGGTATGGAATGAGGAGCCATCTTTAGCGCCACTGCCGTTACAAGTTTTGCAGGCTACCTGTTTATTTACTTTTATTTTCTTTTCAACTCCTTTTGAAATTTCTTCCAGGGTAAGTTTTACCTTAATGCGCAGGTTACTTCCTCTAGAAACCCGTCTCCCACCTCTGCTTGACTGTCCGCCACCAAAAAAACTTTCAAATGGGCTTCCTCCACCAAAAATGTCACCAAACTGACTAAAGATATCTTCCATGTTCATGCCACCACCGCCGTAGCCTGCTCCGCCAGCGTTACCTGCATGGCCAAATTGGTCATAACGCTGACGTTTTTCCTGATTACTTAATACTTCATAAGCTTCGGCTGCTTCTTTAAATTGTTCTTCGGCCGCCTTATCTCCTGGGTTTTTGTCTGGATGGTACTTTATAGCCAGTTTTCGATAAGCTTTTTTTATCTCATCGGCACCGGCATTACGCTGAACACCAAGTATATCGTAATAGTCTCTTTTTGTCATTTTTAAATAGTCATTTGCAAATATAAATAGTTGTCAATTGTTGTTTCACGCATATTATGTTCCAACAACAACTTTTGCAAAACGAATAACCTTTTCGTTAAGATAATAGCCTTTTTCTAATTCATCAATAACTTTTCCCTTTAAGTTATCGGATGGAGCTGGTATATTGGTAATGGCTTCATGAAAATCCGCATCAAAATCATTCCCTTTTGATTCCATCTCTTTTAATCCTTTTTGAAAAAGAATATTCTTTAATTTATTTTGAACCAGTTCAACACCTTCCTTTACAGCAGAAATTTCGGTGGCATTTTCCATTGCCTTTAAGGCACGTTCAAAATCATCAAGTACGGGTAATAAGTCTACCACAATGTCTTTGCCGGCCGTTTGGAGCAATTCTATACGCTCTTTAGAAGTTCGCCGTTTAAAATTGTCAAATTCTGCATATAATCGAACATATTTATCATTGGCTTCAGCCAGTTCGGTACGCATTTTCTCTATTTCTAATGCCTGTGATGTCTCTGTGTTTTCTGCTTGATTTTGTACTTGATTTTCGCTAGTTTGCTCTTGCACTTCTTTGGCTGAATCCTGCATATTTTTTACGGTCATCTTCTTCTTTTTTAACATAGTACCAAAATATAACAATGGTATTGGGCAAATTTTTTGCCAATAAGAGAAATCAGTCAGGCTGTCAGTGGAAAGCCATTGTACTGAACATTTTGGCGTGATTACTCTAAATAAAAGCTATACAATTTTAACATCCTCACGTACTATGCCATTTTCGCATTTAATGATACGCGATGGAAAAGTACGGATGATATGGTAATCGTGAGTGGCCATTAATACTGCAGTACCGGATTTACTGATTTCTTTTAATAGTAGCACAATCTCTTCAGAAGTGTCGGGATCGAGATTGCCTGTTGGTTCATCGGCCAAAATTACTTCGGGATTATTTAATAAGGCCCGGGCAATTACTACGCGTTGTTGTTCGCCTCCGGAAAGTTCATGGGGCATTTTTTTTATTTTGGAGCGAAGACCTACTTTTTCTAAGACATCACGAACACGTTCTGCAATTAAGTTTTTATCTTTCCAGCCTGTGGCCTTCATTACAAATTCAAGGTTTTGCTCTACGGTTCTATCAGTTAATAATTGAAAATCCTGAAAAACAATTCCTAATTTCCGGCGAAGGAAGGGAATATCTTTATCCGTTAATGTTTTCAGATTAAATCCTGCTGCCTGACCTTCTCCAGATACAATGTGTATATCGCCATATATTATTTTTAATAAACTGCTTTTTCCTGAACCGGTTTGTCCAATAAGAAATACAAACTCGCCCTTATTGATTTGTAAGTTTACATGAGATAGAACGAGTTGTTTTTGCTGAAAGATATCTACG
Source organism: Sphingobacteriaceae bacterium (assembly GCA_025450155.1). GTDB lineage: Bacteria > Bacteroidota > Bacteroidia > Sphingobacteriales > Sphingobacteriaceae > JANWIB01. The sequence continues at coordinate 12,454 of JANWIB010000014.1, read as the reverse complement.
TTTTGTAGCGTGATAACTGAATTGCCAATCATATTAAATATCTAATTTAACAATCTCTCCAAAGGGGAGATCTTTAATAAAGTTCATAATGTCTTCTGTCTTGTCTCCTAAGCCCACCTTGTCAAGCGATTTTTCAGGACGATCTACCCTGAAATAGGCAAGGAGCGTGAATTGTTCATCACGTAGTTGTACGTAATCAGGAATTTTTGCCACCCCTTTCACCTTGATGATATACATGCACCCCAAAGTTAGAATTTTCCCTTTAATTGGGGTAGATTTGCTAATTTTTATTTAGCATTAGTGTACCCCATCATGAACAATTCCTGTAAGGTTGTATTGATTTTTATAATTTTTAAATATTAAGCGTAAGCTTCGCCATTTTACTATTTCATTATTGGTATCAGTTTTTTCAGAATAATATTCTATAAAATCGCTATCCGGATAAATGTCTCTAATATTATTTACAGTAGTACTAGTTCCTATCTCCATGTTGATACTCTTCGCGGTAGCATGTGCAAAGTCTGCATCATATATGAATTTGTTAAAATATGTTTTGATATCCAGATCAATAGGATCGGCGTTCCCTTCGTAAGCTCCCCAAGTAATTTTATTGCCTTTTTGGAATGCTTTTGAAAATTCTATAGATTTTAGTATCTGATCTGATGTGGTGTCAACATAAGCATAAGGGGAAAATCTTACCCCATTTATTGGGTGAAAGTATGTGGTTAATGCTGAAAAATCTTTTTTATGAATAGTTTCAATTATATTTTGAGCTGTTCTCAATAAATCAGGCATAGGAGCAACATCAGAATTTTCTTTAGTTAATATCGCCTCCGTTGGAACAGGGATATTCATGCCAGGGTCGGTTTGTGTAAATTCCCATTTTAACCTTTTATTGCGGGGATTGTAAGTAAGAGTTGCTGAATCAATCCTATTTGAATAACAACTGGCAAAAGCTAGTTTAGCGCTATTGTTAATTAGTTTGCCCGATATCAGGCATTTACTTGGTTCATCATCTGAACAATCTATCCGATTACCACTTTGTGCAATTGCACAATACGTTCCTGTAATATCATTTCCATTTTGATATAAATTTAATTCCAAGCTGGAAGTTTTATCGGACCATGTCCAGTGTCCTGTTAAATTAATCACTGAATTGGTTTGTGCAATGGTTTTACCTGTACAAAGAATAATGAAAGAATAAATGAAATATAAACTGAGATTTTTCATCATAACTAAATTATAGGCTTAACAGAAACTCAAAGGTATTAATCCCATCTGCATAATCCCAAAGTCTTGGTTTTTGACTTTGTCCAAAATCCACTTGCTGAATAGCTGTTTTTAATGAAACAGTACTCACTATACATTGTACTTGATTTTCGATTGAAACTATTTTATTGTTAAGATCATCTATTGATTTATATTCTTCATAATATAAAACTGCCAGGGGAGAAGCTAACCGTTCGTCTTCTTTTAAAAGCAAGAAGCCATTGTCTAAGTGTTTATCGCCATTAACCAGGTAAATAGATTTATTGTAATCGTAGTTATTACTGTACTTATGATGATCTATTACCGATTTATAAGATTCTATTGCTTCAAAAAGGGGAGTAAAATTGTAATCTTCCGGTATGTATAGTTTGGAGACGTTCCTGCATCCCAGGCCGAAGTAATCAAAGATATCATGTCCTAATAGCTGAAACTCTTCCTTACTTTCTTTTCCTGTTAGGATAGCAATGCTATTTCGGTTTTTTCTGATAATGTGTGGAACTTTACCAAAATAATGCTCAAAATAACGCGAAGTATTGTTGCTGCCAGTAGCAATAACAGCATCGAAACCTTCTAAACGTTCAGTAAATTGCAATTGTGCTGCAAATCCTGGCTCTATTTCAGTGAGTTTATTTAACACATGGGGAATAAGTTTTTGATCTTGCGAGGAAAGTTTAATTAATGCAATATGTCCGGTTGCAAGTACGCTAAGTACATCATGGAAACCCACGAGGGGTATATTTCCAGCCAAAACTAATCCGATTCTGAGATGTGAGATTTGAGGTTTGAGATTTGGAATTTGAAGCCACTTCTCCAAATCGCTTCGATTAAGCATATTGCCATTTGCCGTAACGGCTTTTTTCGTCTGCTCCGGAGTAAACCAGGCATTCGTGTATTGGGCCGTGTTAATCAGTTGCCTTAAAAGCTCATCGGATGATAACAAATAGCTACCCAATTCCTCAAAAGCGTGTTTTCGTTGTTCAAGTGTCAAAATCGAAGTTATCAAACTATACTGTCCAAATAGTGTTATATTTGTGCAGTTTTTGTATTTAAACTGCAAATTTAAGTTTTCGAATAAGATTATTGGATAAGTATGGCAATTAAAATAACGGATGAGTGTATAAATTGTGGGGCTTGTGAACCAGAGTGTCCTAATAATGCAATCTACGATGCGGGGGTGGCTTGGCGTTTTTCTGATGGTACAAATTTACACGGTATGATTGATTTTGGGGATAGGACCTTCGATGCCGGGGAGGCACAATCGCCTGTTTCGGATGAGTTTTATTATATCGTTTCTGATAAGTGTACAGAATGTAAGGGATTTCATGATGAACCGCAATGTGCTGCTGTTTGTCCTGTTGATTGTTGTGTAGACGATGAAGATGTTAGGGAAACAGAAGAGGAATTGCTTGCCAAAAAAGCCTGGTTGCACCAGGAAGCATAAAGGATTTGAATTAACTTTTAATATTAAATAATTAATAATTAAGGCGGCTTCAAAAAAGCCGCTTTTTTTATTATTCCGATTTCTTTTCTTTGCCTGGGTTGGGAATGATCAATACAGGGCATTTTGATTTTCTAACCACTTTTTCGGCTACGCTGCCTGCAATAAAATGATCCAAACCAGTGCGGCCATGGGTTCCCAGAATGATCAGATCAGCATCCCACTCGTTAGCAGTTAACAGTATTTCGTCAATCGGGTTCCCCATTTTTAAGAATTTGCTTACGGTGCAATCTTGCCCGTAAACGTTGGTAATACGATCGAGCAGGCTTTTACTTGCTTCTTCCTGGATTTTAATCATTTCTGGCATTACCAACGGTGGTTCGCCAAACATAGGATCTACGGTATAAGAAGGCGTATTTATTGGTACTTCATTTGCATGAAGCAAACCTATTTCTGCGCCTAACTGACGGGCGAGTGCAAAACCATAATCGGCGGCTATTTCTGAGTAAGCACTGTCTTCGATGGCAACGAGAATTTTATGGATTTGAGATGGTATTTTCATGCTAATGCAACGCTTAATTAAAAAGGAAGTTTGGTAAATTTAATAAAAGGTTTTAGGATTTTTCTTTTCTTTTGCAGGACAATGGAAATAAATAAGCTAGTGTACGGTGTTTGTAATTTATCGGTTGTGCCTTTGCGGGCAGCGCCATCAGATAAAAGCGAAATGGTTTCGCAATTGTTGTTTGGTGATCTGTTTGAGATTTTGGAAAAGCAAGAGAAGTGGGTGAAAATTAAAACAGAATTTGATGCATATGAGTGTTGGCTAGATAGTAAACAATACGTTATTATTAATGAAACTGAGTATCTATCTATAAAAGAAACGGCGCAGGTACTTCCTTTGAAAATAGTTCATACGGTGAAAAAACTTCCGGATGGGCAAGCGTTGTTTCTTGTAGCTGGGAGTTCTATTCCTGTTTTAAATGATGGTGTGTTTAGCATGGGTGGTGAAATGTATCAGTATTCGGAATCATTGGAAAAAACTGAAATAAATCAGTTTTCATTAGAAGTGATTACTCATGCTAAATTTTACCTGAATGCGCCTTATTTATGGGGAGGGCGTACGCTATTTGGGATCGACTGTTCTGGTTTTACACAAATGGTATTTAAACAATTTGGGATTAAGCTATTTCGTGATGCCTGGCAGCAGGCAGAGCAAGGGGTTTTAGTAAGCTTTCTTCCAGAAGCACAGGCTGGAGACCTTGCGTTTTTTGATAACGATGAGGGCAAGATCATTCATGTAGGAATTATGATTAATCCGTCACAGATTATTCATGCTTCAGGAAAAGTAAGGATTGATGCGATAGATGATCAGGGTATTTATAATGCGGAATTGGGGCGCTATAGTCATCGATTGAGAATTATAAGGCGATTTGTTAATTGATAAGGGGAATATGCAAAAAGTAAAAATTATTGGATTGATTTTTTTTCTAAGCTTAATCGCTTTTATAGTCCGATCGGAAGAAAAGAAGTGTTTAACTATGCCAACAGAGTTGAATCAAGATTCAACAGTTACCCCAAAAGTGGTAGAAATAAGTCAAGTTAGAAAGGTTCGAAAAGGTATGACATATAAAGAGGTAGTAACTATTTTGGGCCCAGGTATAGATGTTGGTGATGGACGACATATACTATTGTATTATTTAAAACAAGTGGGAATGCTCACTTTGTCATTTGCAAGTTATGAAGACCGAATAAAAGAATCTGGAGAAGACCTGTTGAAACGTATTAAAAGGGTGGAATTGAAGATATCAGATTAATTTTTATTTATAATTACTCTTTCACTTGAATATCCCAAATCATCATTAGCTTATCGTCGCTTGCGGAAATTAACTGTTCGGTATGTGATTCCCATAAAAGTTTATTGACAGAAAGTATGTGTGCATCTAATCCTTTTTCCCGGCTTATAATTTTATGAAGTTTAAATGTTTCCGCGTGCCAGATTTTAATGCTTTTATCGCGGCTGGCAGTGGCAAAATATGGTTTGGAAGGATGAAATTTGATGTCATAAATCGTATACATATGTGCCGTTATAGCCTTTAAATGAGTAAAGTTTGTAGCGTCCCAAATATGCAATTGGGCATCTCGTCCACCAGATAAGAGGTTTTTGCCATTCGGCGAGAACTGAAGAGCGGTGACCGGCATGGTGTGCCGGTTTAATTCGTGAATCAGCGAATAATCTTCCAGTTTGTAAATTCTGATCAGGCTATCTTTACATCCGAACGCGACTAAAGTTTGTTCAGGATTGATGGCAATACATCGTACGGTTTCGTTAGAGACTTTAAATTGATAAAGAAGTTGAAAGTTTTCAAAACTCCAAACGGAAACGGTACCGTCTTCTGAAGCTACTAAGACCTCTTTCTTTTGTTCTACAGAACGAATGTCGAATATGGGCAGTGTATGATGAGAAATATTTTGGATTACTTTTTGTTTTTCGAGGTCGAAAAGGGTTAACAGCCCGCTTCGTTCACCAATAGCTAACCAGGATTGATCTGATATTAACTGGAGCGCATATACCGAAGATTTAACCGGAAGCAATACATTTGGCAAGAGGGTGTCTAAACTCCATTCCACAACCCCTTTATCATTTCCGGCTGAAAAGAAGATGCCCGGTTTATTCGAGTTCTCTATCGTATAAATGGGATTCTGATGTCCTGTTAGTGCCGCTATTCGTTCAATTTTGATCATAGGGTTAGAGGAAAAGCATAAAGGTGAAAGAGGGGAGAGTTGTCTTTGATCCTTTTTCTTTATTCTTATCTTATTTGTGTCTTTTTTCCAGGTTTTTAGCAATAGTTTCAAGAGGTATATTTTTCTCTCTTAACAGAACAAGCAGGTGGAAAACCAGGTCGGACGCTTCATTAATCAATTCTTCTTCTGTTTGGTTCAGGGCTGCGATTACGGTTTCCACGCCTTCTTCACCTACTTTTTGTGCAATTTTATTTAATCCGTTATTTCGTAGTTTATTTATATACGATTCTTCTACCGGATTTTCGTAGCGATCTTGAATAATTTGTTCAAGCTGAAAAATAAAATTCTGATTGTATTCGGTTGAAAAACAACTTCTGGAACCAGTATGGCACGTTGGCCCTTCGGCTTGAACTTTAATTAACAGGGTATCGTTATCGCAATCTACAGCGATATTTTTAACATGCAACACATTGCCGCTTTCTTCGCCTTTGGTCCACAGGCGATTCTTAGACCGGGAAAAGAAGGTTACTTTATTTTCTGAATGTGTTTTTTGGTAAGCTTCTTCGTTCATATAGCCTAACATCAGGACCTCTAAAGTTTGTTCGTCTTGTATAATAACGGGGACTAAACCCTCTGATTTATTGAAATCGATATTCATAATTTATTCAAAAAATTCTACACCATCTTCTCTAAGATAACCTCTAACCCATGCGGCTACCTCTACTTCGAAATAATCTTTATGATTTATTTTTACAATATTATTAATTGATCTGTACCTGGCGGGAATAATTAATTTTGATTGTTTCATATTGTAGATCCCCCAGTTACCACTTTGCTTTACCGGAATATTATTTTCACTGGAATTTCCATAACTGGATAGGTGGGCATATTCAGCTGTATTAGTTCTGTATCCAATATCTTCGTATTCGATAGGAATAATTAGTCCTTTTGAGTATTGAAACAATCCCCACTTTTCGCCTTTTTTGACTTTAATAAAGCCTGGATCGTTTTCGTATCGATAATATTCATATTCAACATCATCGTATACTTTCTTAAGACTATCAACAAAACGTAAAAAAGCAGCTGGATGCTCTCTTGAATAATTTTTATGTTTATCTATTGTAAGATCGGTTGTTTTTTCGCCTTTTTTATTGATATAGTAACCACTTTGTTTAGGAAGTTTCTGTACGTGAGCAATCCCATGGTGAAAATCAGATGCAGCAGCCCAATACATGAAAGGAATTTTTACTGTTCCCTTTCCATCAATATAACCCCATCCTGTATTTTCTTTTTTAGCTTTTGCTAAACCTTCTTGCAGAAAACCAATATATTCATATGCAGGTTCAACATTGATTTTTTTATTCTCATCAGCCAGACCCCAGAGTTCTCCCTTTCGATAGGGTATTAAAACCTGTTCTTGGGAAAAGGCAATGGATTGAAGAGTTAAAAGGACAAGGAGGACGAGTATTGTTTTCATTTTAGCGTATTCCATTCTTTGTTGTTCATAGCGTAAACTACTGCTGCTTCCTCATGGCAGGTGTCGTCATGATGATATGTCATTCCAATTTTTTCAAAAACCCGGATAGAAGCTAGGTTTTCTTTCATCGCTCTGGCAAAAATTTCGTCTAAATTTAATTGTTCAAAACCATAAGCCAAGCTTACTAAGGCAGATTCGGTAGCGTAGCCCTTACCCCAATGGCGTTTATGTAAACGATATCCTAAATCAACTTCATTTTTTTCCGGTTGATACTTTAGCCCACACCAGCCCAAGTATTCTCCACTTTCTTTGGAGAGTATACTAAGACGCCCCATGCCATACTTTTGATACTGGTCATAACACTTTATGAATTCTAATGCTTCATTTACAGTATCAAAGGGTTTATCCCCCGTATATTTTAAAACGTCCCAATCATTATTGAGCTCAAACATATTCTGGGCATCTTCTTCTTGAAACTGCCTGAGTAAAATTCTTGGGGTCTCGATTTGGATGAGCATACAGTTATAACCTCACTTCAACCTTATTTCTTTTTAATTCTTCCTTCAATAAAGGTATCCGGATTTCGCCATAATGGAAAACGGAAGCGGCTAATGCGGCATCTACATTGCTTTGTTGAAATACATCAATAAAATGTTGGATTGCCCCGGCTCCTCCTGATGCAATAAGAGGAATGGAAAGATTATCATTTATTTCTTTTAAAAGATCGCAATCGAAGCCATTTTGGGTTCCATCATGATCCATAGAGGTCAATAGAATTTCACCTGCTCCTCGGTCTTCGGCTTCTTTGATCCACTGTTCTGTTTCAAGCCCGGTAGCAATTCGACCACCATTAAGAAACACGATGTTTTTTTCTGAATTGTTTTTTGTGTCTACAGCCACTACAACAAACTGTTTACCGAACGCTTCGGCAAGTTGGTTGATGAATGCCGGATTTCTGACAGCTGCCGAATTGATAGAAATTTTGTCGGCTCCGGCATTAAGCAGGGCATCGGCATCGGTTAGTTCATTAATACCGCCGCCAATGGTGAAAGGGATGTTGATTTGGCGTGCTACCGATTTCACCAGTTCAATCATGGTCTTTCGGCGTTCGTGAGTGGCAGTGATGTCTAAGAAAATCAGTTCATCAGCTCCTTGTTGCGAATATTGCCAAGCCAGTTCTACAGGGTCGCCAGCATCTCGTAAATTAACAAAATTTACGCCTTTTACAGTTCGCCCATCTTTAACATCGAGGCAAGGAATTATTCGCTTAGCGAAAGTGTTTCGCTCCTCTACTTCTAAAGGTACAGATGAAAATGTATTTTTAATGGAGTTCAAGATTTTTAATTTTTGAAGGCTGCGTTGTTATAGAGATACTTAATCATGATTTGAGATAAAAGCCTCTTTAGGAGTTTAAAATGAAATCAATGCCTTCAGATTCCAATCCTGGATTTCTTCAATAGAAATACGGCCTTCGTAAATGGCCTTGCCTACTACGCAGGCTTCAACTTTTATTTTCTGGAGATTTTTTATATCCTCCATAGAGCTGATCCCACCCGAAGCAATGAGTTTGATAAAAGGAGAATGATCTAATAGTTTTTTATATAGCGTTATGCCTGCACCGCCAAGTTTCCCATCTTTGTCAATGTCTGTACAAAGAAACCTGAAAAACCCCAAAGATAAACAACGATCCACGTAGTCCATGAGTTTAATGGGAGAGCTCTCCATCCACCCCGAATATTTAATCACTTCATCCAGTACATCAATTGCAATCACTACCTGGTCTGAGCATTTTTCTTTTCCGCAAACTTCGCTACTCAATTCGGTAAGAAAATGAGGATTAGTAATAGCCTGTGTGCCAACAATAACACGGTGAATGCCAGAATCCAGCAATTCTTTTACTTTGTCGATACTTCTTACGCCACCACCATACTGCACTTTCATGTCGGTTTTTTGGATAACGTCAAACAGGTAGTACTGATTACTAAAATCACCTTTAGCCCCATTTAGGTCAATAATATGGATAAATTCAGTGCCATTTGACTGATACTTTTCCATCATTTCTTCCAGGGTAACATCATAAAATGTTGCCTGTTCGTAATCGCCTTCACGTAAACGGACAACTTTTCGGTCCAGAATGTCAATAGCCGGAATGATATACATTTAATTTAAGTATGTAAAGTTCTTTAATAGCTGCTCACCTGCTCCACCTGATTTTTCAGGATGGAATTGAACACCATAGTAATTATCTCTTTTAACTGCCGCGGAAAATTTTATTCCGTAATTGGCTGAAGCAATAGTAAAATTAGGATTAAATTCTATAAAATAAGAATGGACAAAATAAAAGAACGAATGGGTTTCAATGTTCTTAAATAATTCATTTTCTGTTTCTAATCTTACTTTATTCCAACCCATATGCGGTACTTTTAGTTTTAAATGTTCTGTGTTAAAGTGCAGGGTGTCCATAGGTATAATACTTGTCAGTGTAGCATTTCCTTCTTCTGAGAATGAAGTGAGCAATTGCATGCCCACGCAAATACCAAGCACGGGTTTTTTTAAGGATTTGATGATGGGTACAAAGCCCTTCTCCTGGAGTTTTTGCATGGCTGTGCCGGCATGGCCAACACCAGGAATAATATAACGGTCGTAATGATCAAAATCCGCTACGGTATCAATCATTCCATACAAAATGCCCTGCCGGTCTAATGCGGCAGTTAATGAGAAAATGTTTCCAGCTCCGTAGTTTACAATTCCTATCATACTATTGCTATGAAGAATCAAAATTTTTCTTATTTCTTGATTCTTGTCTCTCTATATCACCCCTTTTGTACTGGGTAAAGCTCTATTGTTTATATCCCGTTTTGCAGCCATTTTAATGGATTTGGCAAAGGCTTTAAATATGGCTTCTATCTTGTGGTGCTCATTCTGGCCTTCGGCTTTAATATTCAGGTTGCATTTTGCCGCATCGCTGAATGATTTGAAAAAGTGAGGAAACATTTCTGTAGGCATTTCGCCAATTTTTTCACGTTTAAATTCAGCATCCCAAACTAGCCAGTTTCTTCCTCCAAAATCAAGAGCAACCTGAGCTAAACAGTCGTCCATCGGAAGGCAAAAACCATAGCGTTCAATTCCTCTTTTATTACCTAAGGCTTTAAGAAAGGCTTCGCCAAGAGCAATTCCGGTATCTTCGATGGTGTGGTGCTCATCAATATGTAAATCGCCTTTTGCCTGTATGGTCAAATCTATGCTTCCGTGACGAGCTATCTGATCGAGCATGTGATCGAAAAAGTGTAAGCCTGTTGCGATGTTTGCATCACCTTTTCCATCAAGATTCAGTTTAATGTAGATGTCTGTTTCTTTAGTGGTTCGGCGGTGTTCAATTTCTCTTTTTCCAACCTTCAGAAATTCATAAATGGCCTTCCAGTTGGGTGTATCCAAGGCAATATATTCTTTTAACTCCGCCTTTTGTTCATTTATTTCATCTGCTCCGAGGTTGGCATCTTGTTTTAACCATATGGCCTTCGACCCCAGATTTTTTGCCAGCACCACGTCAGTAATTCGGTCGCCGATTACGAAAGAATGAGCTAAGTCATACTGATGGGTATCTAAATAGGCTTGTAATAAAGCTGTACCCGGTTTTCTGGTGGGGGCGTTTTCATGAGCGAAGGTTTTATCAATAATAACTTCCTTAAAAAAAACACCTTCGTTTTCAAAAGCTGCTATAATAAAATGATGTACCGGCCAAAAGTTTTCTTCGGGGTGCGAATCTGTCCCCAAGCCATCCTGATTGGTTACCATCACCAATTCATAATCTAATTCGTGAGCTATTTTACTTAGGTATTGAAAAACTTCCGGGTAAAATTTCAGCTTGGCAAAAGAGTCTACCTGGTAATCTTCCGGTTCAAGCACCAGTGTCCCGTCACGATCTATAAAGAGCACTTTTTGCCCTGTTTTTTGTAAAATATCTTCTGTTTTATCCGATTCTCTCATCGTTGGTGCAATGTGTTATTTTTAATACTTCTCTAACGTTTCTATTAACTGCCGATTTTCTTCCGATGTTCCAATAGTGATGCGTAAACACCCTTCGCATAAGTCTACTTTGGACCGGTCTCGAACAATAATGCCTTTTTCTACTAAGAAAGTATAAATTTTAACTGGATTTGTTGTTTTTACCAGAATGAAATTAGCATCAGAAGGGTGAATATCCAGTACGAAATCAAAATGTTTTAATCCTAAAACTAATTTATCACGTTCCACCAAAGTTTCTTTAATCCAGGCATTAACAATGTCTACCTGTTCTAATGCCTTTAAGCATAGTTGCTGCGATGCCTGGTTAATATTATAAGGAGGCTTAACTTTATTAAAAACTTCGATGATTTCTTCGCTGGCAAAGGCCATTCCTATGCGTAATCCAGCCAATCCCCAAGCTTTTGACAAGGTTTGCATTACCACCAGGTTGCTATATTCAGTCAATTCTTGGATAAAGGTTTTTTGACGGGAATAATTGATATAAGCTTCATCTATAACCACCAAACCCTGAAAGTTAGTCAAAATGGTTTCCACGGCTTCGCGATTCATGGAGTTTCCGGTAGGGTTATTTGGTGAGCATATAAAAATCAGTTTGGTATTTTCATCAATGGCTTCGGCAATGCCTTCCAGATTTAGCTGATAAGTTGGTGTGAGGGGTACTTTACGAATTTCGACATCATTGATATGGGCGGATACCTCATACATGCCATAGGTTGGAGGAAGCAGGATGACATTATCAATTCCGGGCCTGCAAAAAGCACGAAACAGGATATCAATGGCTTCATCGCTGCCGTTGCCTAAAAAGATATTTCTTGGAGGCACTCCTTTTATCTGGCTGATTTTCTGCTTTACATTTAATTGCAATGGATCAGGATAGCGGTTGTAATCTTCATCAATAGGAGAGCCAAAGGCGTTTTCATTCGCATCTAAGAAGATAGAAGCTTCTCCTTTAAATTCATCTCTTGCGGAGGAATAAGGAACCAGGTTTTTTATATTTTCTCTAAGGAGTTTATTTAAATCAAAATTCATTTCGATAGACTTTTAATTTGATTCTAAACGAACACTAACTGCATTTTTATGCCCTTCTAAACCCTCTAATTCCGCCAAAATTTCTACTGTAGGGCCTAAATTTCTGATCCCTTGTTCGGTGATGTGCTGAAAGGTAATCTTCTTTACAAAAGAATCTACCGATACGCCGGAATAGGAACGGGCATAAGCACTGGTTGGAAGCGTGTGATTCGTCCCCGAAGCATAATCTCCCGCACTTTCGGGGGTATAATTGCCTAAAAATACCGAACCGGCATTACTTATTTTTTCAGCCAGCGATTGCCAGTTGGAGATAGCTACTATCAAGTGCTCGGGAGCATATGCATTGCTGAAGGTAATCGCTTCTTCTAAACTTCCGACTACAATGGCATAAGAATTTTGCAAAGCTTTGGCGGCAATGTCTTTTCTGGGCAAAAAGGCTAATTGTTTTTCCAATTCTACATGGGTTTGCTCGA
>JANWIB010000013.1 GCA_025450155.1 Sphingobacteriaceae bacterium | reverse complement strand
TTCCCAATTAAAGCGCTGATGGAGTTTAGACTATTAAAAAGAAAGTGCGGTTGCAATTGCTGACGAAGTTTATAAAGTTCGGCTTCTCGGGCCAGTTTTTCGGCATCTGACTTTCGCTTTTCATTTTCTTTCTGATCTTGCTGGGTGTACCACAATAAACTTACCAACGCCATCCACGAAATCATTAAAAAACCAATACAAAAGCGTACAGGCAACGATTTCCATAAAATATTGATATAAAAAACGTTTTCTGTTTCGATGTATATCAACAGCCATTGGCTGATAAAAAGCCACAACCCGGATAGGAGCAAACACCAGGTGACTATATAAATGTATTTGCCTTTTTCGGGTTGATAATAGCGTAAAGTATTGCTTACGGCGAGTGCCGCTATCAGAAGCAGTATATTACTTACTGCCGAATCAACCACAGCGATTTTCCAATCCAGGCCATGCCAATTCAGGATTATAACATGTAGCAACATCCAGATGAGCCAGCAGCCCGCCAATATCAGGCGATAACGCATGGATGATAAAAAAGATACTGCCACGTGTAGTTTTTGAGTTGGTTTTTAAAAACTCCTGATTTCTATCCCTCCAAATATTGACGTTCCTTTAATAATTAGTATTTTATCAGATAATGTTGTATCCGGAGGCAGCATCCTTTTATCCTCTATACCGCCAAAAACTGCCGCCATTTCTGAAGAAACTTTCCAGTGGGGAGGGATAATAATTTTTGTTCCGCCAAATACCTGCACCACTTCTAAAACTATCGGGCCACTAAAGTCAGATTGGCTCAAATTCACTTCTGCTCCTCCCATAATGGTTACAATCTCGCCGCCTTTGAAGTTTTTTGATACCACATTTTTCTTTACTGCACCGAAAATAGAAACTGAGTCTAAGTAATCTTCTTTAGCAACAGGAGGAACATCAGCGGGTGTTTCATTTTCATTATCAACCCGTTTATCCCACTCGGTGGTTTTCCATTCTTTAGAATTCCAGCTTTTTCTTCTACCAAATAGAAGGTATAAACCAATGCCTATAAATAGCATGGGCCAAATAAAATTGTGCATCTCAAGGCCCGGTATAACCCGGATAGCCAAAAATAAGGTGCCGACAAAAATTAAAATGATAGAAGCGGTATGCCGGAAATTATGCCGATAACCGATTAGTAACCCAATACCGATAAGAAGCATCGGCCAGCTAAGTATCCACCCGGGAATAAAAAGTCCTAGATTTTTGAGTAATGCGATAAAACCAATGATGAGTAAAATTGCGCCCAGCCAAACTTTACCCCTTGGATTTTTTTTATGATGTTGCGTGTCCATGACGATTCCTTTTTTTACTCAAATGTATATCAGAAGGCTTTAACGCACAATAACTATTAGGCAAACCGGTTAAAATTCTCGGCGAAAGGGGATAAACCTTCGGTGAAATTTCATGAATATATGTAAATAAATATAATTTAGGGAAATGCTCCTCCCAATAATTCATAATAAATGAAGAAAGAAGCAATAGCTACCGTGATAATTTGAACTGCAAGTAACACAACAGTAAATAGAACGAAAAGGATTTTCGATTTTTCCTTTTTTAAACGTGTTATAAACCAAGGCACGCATAGTAACCAGCCGAGTACAAAAGCACTAATGATTAACCAAGAAGTGACACAATCATAATTTGAGTGGACATGAAAATCTTGACTACGAATCTTCTCATGAAATAAGATATTTGGAAGAATCCCAACTACGTAAGGAAGCAAAAAACCGACTATCGTAATTTTTGTGATATTAATTCGCATACATTCATTTTAACAAAAAATTTGGCTTAAGAACCCAGAAAAACCTCCCAGGAATCAAGTATGACGATAAAAGTATTATTTTAATTAAAGCCTTGAAAATCTTTTCTTGAATAAGCCCTCGGCCCGGCGTGATCACCTTCTTTAAACGAGAAATAAACTACATGCACTCCCTTTAATTCGGTTAACGCAAAAGTGGCTTCGGCTAAGTAAACTTCTGCTCCGGTACTTCCTAATTGCTCTGTTAAAAAATCGGCATTACTAATAGAAACCTGCATGGTATCTTTTTTCATACCATCGAGTTTTAATGGAATTTCAGGATATTTTAAATTGAGGGCATCAATCATATCCTGCATTGTAAACTGACTCATATCAGTTGCAGGGTCATATTTTAACTCCAGATGTTGCGTTTCCGAATTCAAGCTAGCATTCCAGGGAAGAATAAGAACTTTCTCTTTTTTTACTTGCGAAGATTTTGATGTATTTTGTTCACTTCCTGTTTTTTTGCTTTCGTTTCGACAGGAATAAAATGCTATTAACATCAACAAGGCTATCTCAGCAAGCCGTTTCATTACTCTATATCAAGGGGTTGTTACAGCCACCGGCAACACTTTTCCGTTAAAAAACTTATGCCCCGTAAGCGCAAAATCAGCAATAAATTTGCCCATTTCAAATGCCATAACCGGAGACTGATAATTAGGAAACGCTTGTTCAAACATTTCTGTTTGAGCAGAACCCAACGCCAAACAATTCACTTTAATCTTCCGATCCAAAAACTCCACAGCTAAACACTCGGTGAGCGTATGTAAGGCGGCTTTACTAGATGAATATGCGGCTAATCCCTTAAATTTTACACTGCCTTGAAAGCCACCCATACTTCCAATATTAACAATGTGAGCATTTTCATTTAATAAGGGTAAAAGATGTTGTATCATTTTAATATGTCCCAATAAATTACTTTGAAGCATATCGGCAAAATCAATTTGGGAGAGATCCTCAAAGGGCTTATTTATCAAAGCCCCCGCATTATTAATGAGTATATCAACACTTCCCAAACGATCTTTAACAAAGGGCAGCAATCCACTTTCGTAATCATCATGCATGATGTCAAACTTAGCCGGGTAAAGAATACAGTCCGGATTTAGACCTCCGGCAATCTCGTAAAGACGTTGCAGTTTGTTTTCAGATCGTGCCAGCGCAATCACTTCGTTCTTATTATCCTGTATAAACTCTAAAACGGCCTCGAAACCTACGCCGCTACTGGCTCCTGTAATAACAATTTTCATGACACAAAAATGGGTTCTTTAAACAAGTAAAAAAAATATAAAGTCATTAAAGCTGGTAACCCCTGCCAAACTTTTTATTCTTTTTATAAAGTATTTTAAAAATAACAGTTCACAAAAAATGTAGTTTTGCAAGATATTGGTTATGAAACATATTTTAGTAACAGGCGGAGCTGGCTTTATTGGCAGTCATTTAATTAAAAGTATATTAAGTGCTAACCAATATCGTATCACCTGTATAGACAACTTTGATGATTTCTATCCACGAAGGCAAAAAGAGTTAAATATTGAGCCTTTTTTAGATAACGCGAATTTTACTTTATTAGAAGGCGATATACGAAATTATAACGACCTGCAAAAAGCAGAAAATATCGACACTATTATCCACCTGGCAGCAAAAGCGGGTGTACGACCCAGCATATTAAATCCCATTCTATATCAGGATGTAAACATTAGTGGCACACAAAACCTCTTAGAATTTGCCCGAGAACACCAAATAAAACAATTTATTTTTGCTTCATCCAGCAGTACGTATGGTGTTAATGAAAATGTACCCTGGCGTGAAGATGAAAAACTTCTCCCAATAAGTCCCTACGCTTCTACAAAGCTTTCGGGAGAAATGCTGGGCCACGTTTACAGCCATCTCTATGGAATTCGTTTTCTTGCGCTGCGTTTTTTTACGGTCTATGGCCCTTCACAACGACCAGACCTGGCTATCCATAAATTTTTTAAATCTATTTTAAAGGGAGAGCCTATACCGGTTTATGGCGATGGATCAACCAGCCGGGATTATACGTATGTTGAAGATACTGTGCAGGGGATTATAGCCGCAATGGATTATGATAAATCCAATTTTGAAATCATCAATTTAGGTAATCGAAAAACAATAACATTGACTGAATTAATCAACGCAATAGAAGAAACATGCGGACAAAAGGCAATCATTAATCGTTTGCCAGAACAGCCCGGAGATGTGCCTCAAACGTTTGCCAATATTTCTAAAGCTCAAAAACTGTTGGGTTACAATCCTGAAACAGATATAAAGGATGGATTGCAGACTTTTTACAATTGGTTTAACGCAAATTCTGCTTTTCTTCTATAGCGGCATCGGCTTCTTTTTCAAATGCTTTAGCTTCTTCTTCTGTTGGAGCGGATGCAAATTCTTTAGAGCGATAAACAAACCACACGCCAGCTAATGATACAACTACAGATATTAACCAAAAGGTAAAGGTAATGAACACCGCAAGGTTTTGATTAATATCAAAAATATCCGAAGCATGGGCCATAAATACATCTCTAACTCCTAATCCGCCTATACCAATATTTATTAATGCGGCTATTGATGATAGTAAAAAACTGAATAAATAAGGAGAAAATTTGCCGGTAAAACGTTGCGATAAAAGGATAAGTATTACTGCAATTAATTGCAAGGATTGCACAAGACCGGCCTTTAGATGGTTAATGATAAAATTACGAGAATAATCGGGAAAGAATTTTCTTAGAGCAAGATAGTATACCGGAGTTCCTAAAAGAAGAGCCGCCAGAGGCCAGGTTGCCGGAATATTTATTTTGGGTATGAATAAGATCAGTATAACTGAAATAAATCCTACTGCCCATAAACCACTTAGGCGATCAAAAAAGAGGGCTAAGAAAATACGTTTAGTGGGTATTTTAAATTTTCTTCGCAGCAGATATACTTTATATCCATCGCCACCTATTCCTCCCGGAAGGGCGACGTTATAAAACATTCCTAACAAATAAAGTCTTAAATTGAACCAGAATTTCAGATCAAGGCCAATGGCATTTAAAAAACTTAACAAACGCCACGAAGAAATCACTTGCGAAAAAAAGAAGGCCAACAATGCCAAAAAAAGAAAGGAGAGGTTACTAGTTAAGTAAAGTTTCTTTACATCCTGAAAGGGAATTTTTTGAAAAATATAATAAATCAGAGCCAGTGTAACCCCGATTTTTAAAAGCACTTTAACTATGCTCCAGAGTTTCTTTTTGGCCATTAAAAATGCGTCTAACCTGATATGTTTTTCGATGTGTCCCTTCGAAATAAGTTCTTACACTAATTTCGGCCAAGATTCCAATTGTTATTAATTGAATTCCTCCTAAAAGCAGGATCAATCCTAAAACAAGAAGGGGTTTACCCCATATATCGTGCCCTAAAATTTTTAACCCCAGTAAATACAGATTAATAAGAAGGCCTATACCGAATGAAATAAACCCCAGCGTACCAAAAAGATGCATTGGTTTTTGAATGTATTTTCGAAAGAAAACCATCGTGATCAGATCAGCCATCACTTTAAACGTTCTGTTTAAGCCATATTTTGATTTGCCGAAACGGCGTGCATGATGCTTAACGTCTACCTGGGTTATATTAGCGCCCTGTAGTTTGGCTAAAACCGGAATAAAGCGATGCAATTCGCCATAAATACCTAAATCCTCGGCAATTTCGCGTTTAAAAATTTTAAGTGTGCAGCCATAATCTTTAATGTATACACCAGTCATTCGGCGAATAATTGCATTGGCAATTTTACTGGGAATTTTTCGCAAAAACATCCCATCCTGCCGGTTTGCCCGGTTGCCGGCTACCACGTCCCAGTCTTCATCTTTAATCTTTTGCAGCATGAAGGGAATATCAGAGGGATCGTTCTGTAAATCACCATCCAATAACGCAATATAGTGGCCTAAAGAATGATCAATACCAGCTGTCATGGCCGTGCTTTGTCCGTAATTCTTTCGCAATTCAACGAGTTGAATTCGCTCATCAGCATGAGACCGGATCTCACGTTGTGTTCCATCGTTTGATCCGTCATCTACAAAAACCACCTCATAATCAATTCCAGTCAAAGCATTTCTTAATGCTTCGACTAACGGAACAATATTTTCCCGCTCATTTAATACTGTAATGACAACCGATAGTTCTTTCACTTTTACTGATTTTATAGAATGCTAAATTGATTCTTTAAAACGTCCCCCAAAGGTAAAACAATAAATGATTGGGTTTAACATTCACAGGTAATTCTTAATAATTTAATTGTATTTCCCTACTACAAAATTTTAAATCTTAAGTACTTTTGACAGCATAAATCCAAAGTATGCTCAAAAAATATGCGATCAATTTTGAGAAGGAAAATCTTTTTCAATATCTTATAATCACACTGTTAGTAGCAATATACGGCCGTGCATTATTTATCCCTCTGATAGATAAAGATGCTGCCCATCATGCTAATATTGCTATCAATATGCTCCAACATAACGATTATCTGAGTTTGATAGATCGTGAAAAGGATTACCTGGACAAACCCCATCTTTTATTCTGGGCATCGTTATTAAGCTTTAAAATTTTTGGCATTACTACTTTTGCCCATCGCTTACCGGCTTTACTTTTTTCGCTACTTTCTGTTTATAGCACCTATAAAGTAACCAAGCACCTATCTGATAAAACTACTGCTAAAATAGCGGCTTTAATACTAGCTACAGCCCAGGCTTTCATTCTGAGTATTACAGATGCACGAATGGAAACCCCACTTACGGCATTCATTATTTTTGGCCTGTGGCAATTGGTTTTATATATTGACCGGCAAAAATTTATTCATCTTACTTTAGGTGCACTTGGAGCAGCAGGTGCGTTTTCAACCAAAGGTTGGATTGGAGTAGTTATCATTCTAATTGCCTGTTTTTTTAAATTATTGCTTGAACATAAGTGGAATGTCTTGGGTATCATTAAAACCTGGTTATTCATCCCTTTATTTTTTCTTTTCATTTCGCCTGTGTTATATGCCTATTATTATCAGTTTGATCTGCATCCAGAAAAAGTGATCAGAGGAATGAGCCATATATCGGGGGTAAAATTTATTTTGTGGAATCAGAATTTTGAGCGCTTTAAGGGAGATAATTGGGTAGAAGGCGGAAGAAATAGCAGCCCTTTTTTTCTTTATCATACTTTTTTATGGGCTTTTTTACCTTGGTGCGTAGCGGCTTATTTAGCAGTTTTTTACTGGCTGCGAAGAATATTATTTAAAAAGAAATGGCGAAATCCGTTCAATTTCGCTGCCCTGACTTTTGCTTTTGTGTTGTTTACTATTTCGTTTTCGAAATTTAAGATGCCACATTATGTCATTATGCTATTTCCATTGGCCGCAATATTTACTGCCCCCTATTTAAGGCTTGCCTTATCCCATAAAATGGGAATCCGGATATTTTATCCATTACATATTTTCATCGCCATAGGGGTACTATTAATTACGCTGGCTCTGAACTTCTATTTTTTTACTCCTTCTGTTCCTGTAGCCATTACAGGGTGTCTAATCTTACTTACTCTAATTGTATTAATCTTTAGAAGAACTGAACATAAAGGGTTAAAAGTGCTAACCATTTCGGCATTTATTTCTATTGGGCTAAACTATTTTATGAATTTCAATTTTCTTCCAAATCTGATGGAATACCAGGGTGGGCAAAAGCTGGCGGAGAAAGTTAAAGCAAAAAATATTCCTCATAAGGATATCTTACTGCTGGAAAATGATTCGCACTCCTTCGATTTTTATTTAGGCTATAATCATAAACTGGTTAGCTGGGAACAGCTATCCGGCCAATCTCCTGAAGTGAGAGATAAATTTATTCTACTCACCTCAAGTATGAAAAGAGAGCTTGAAAAACGGGGATTAACGGTTAAGCCTGAATTTATAGAGCTTGATTATCGTGTATCTAAGGTAAAGCTAAAGTTCTTAAATCGTAAAACCCGTTTATCTGTTTGCGATAGTTTGATTTTAGGAAAAATATACCGTTAAAATATTTTTAATTTCATTTAAACACTGATTATATGTCTAAAAATAAACGCTTAAGCCTTTTTGAAACTGCAATACTTATCTTCACTTCGCTCTTGGTAGCTGTTGGAATTACCGCTTCCTGGATTAGCCAAAACTGGTTTGAAGAAGTATATGCAGTAGAAGACGGCTTTGTAGAATGGGTTACAGTATTCGCTCTGCTTGCCACTTGTATTATTGCAAGCAGATACCTTTTCAAGTTGTCTTCTCAAAGAAATTGGCTATTCTTTGCCACCATTTTTTTTCTTGCTTTATTTTGCTTTTTTGCCGCCGGAGAAGAAATAAGCTGGGGGCAACGCATATTTCATATTCAAAGCTCCGAGTTTTTCAAAGAAAAAAATGCACAGGGAGAAACGAACCTTCACAATTTGGTAGTTAATGGCAAGAAAGTAAATAAGCTGATTTTCTCTCAACTGTTAACTGTTGCAGCTGTCTTATTTTTGATTGTACTTCCCTGGCTTTATAAAAAGAGCCAAAAAATTAAGCAACTGATTAATTATTCAGGTATTCCGGTCCCCAGAATTTATCAGATAATGGCCTGCATCGGCTTATTTATTCTTACCACAATCAGCCCTTCGGGTAAAAAAGCTGAGCTTTTAGAAGCTGGAGGCTGCCTTATTTTTATGCTAATCGTATTATTTCCGCAGAATAAAGCGATTTTCCGTAAGGTCGATACCAGTGAGGACTAATGTTGACCTGCATGAACAGCTTCGGCAAACACTTCGCATAGCTTTTTATTAAAAGCTGGCAGATCGTGCGGATTCCTACTGGTAATTAATCCCCGGTCAACCACCACTTCCTCATCAACCCAATTAGCGCCAGCATTAATCAAATCGTCTTTAATAGATGGATAAGAAGTCATTGTACGGCCACGGACTACTGCGGCAGAGATAAGCGATTGTGGCCCGTGGCAAATGGCAGCCACCGGCTTACCTGCTTCAAAAAATCCTTTTATAAAATCAATGGCTTGTTTGTTTAAACGTAGCTGATCTGGATTAAATACTCCACCGGGCAACACTAAAGCATCAAAGTCATTCACATTGGCTTCTGAAATATGCTTATCAACCGGAACCTCAATGGACCAGTTATGCGCTTTCATTGCGCTTACAATACCCCTTTGCGGAGAAACAATATACACGTTTGCACCTGCTTTTTCCAAAGCTTGTTTCGGGCTGGTTAGTTCCACTTCCTCAAAACCATTCTCCGTTAGAATAGCGATGTTATTATTTTGAAGATTTTCCATAATATTCCTGATTTAAATTTAACACTTCATCATATAGGCAATGGCCCATATTATATAAGTAGTACAGCCCTTATAAATAATTGTTTAGATTTCCTTAGCTGAGGATCTTGGTTTTTCTGCAAAACAATATGTTTATCTTTGATGGAAAAAATTGGATGCCTTGAAAAAACGAATTGCAATTTTCGCATCGGGATCGGGTTCTAACGCCCAAAAAATAATGGAACATTTTAAAAAGCATCCGGAAGCTGAGGTTTGTATTGTGCTTACCAATAACCCGGAAGCTTACGTGCTGCAACGAGCGGATAACTTTGAGATACCAACCCATGTTTTTGACAAACAGGAGTTTTACAACACCAATGGTCTGGTAGACTTACTTAAGAACCTGCAGGTAGATATTATTGTACTTGCAGGCTTTTTATGGCTGATACCCCAAAATTTACTAAAAGCATTCCCTAACAAAATTATCAATATACACCCTGCCCTTCTACCAAAATATGGAGGAAAAGGCATGTATGGTGATTTTGTGCATCAGGCGGTGCTTACAAACAGGGATGCGGAATCTGGAATAACCATTCATTTTGTGAATGAAAATTTCGATGAAGGTGAAATCATTCATCAGGCCCGATTTAAAATTGAAAAAGGCGATGACCTGGAAATGCTAAAATTTAAGGGACAGCAACTAGAACACCATCATTTTCCGCGAATAATAGAACATCTGTTAAAAAAGATGAAGTCATCCATATAAAGTCTAAAAAAACTTTCCACGCCTTTTATTCAGATTAAGAAAAATTTTGATTAAAATCCAAAGCCTAAAGTTATACCTGTGCGTATTCCAAAGCCATCTATACCCAATTTCATATCCAAATCCTCTTCATCGCCAGATTTAACTTTAATATCCCCATTATTATAACTAGGGCCAAAGAAAAGATCAAGAGTAAAATCACTTTTATAAACCCATTGTCTTCCCAAAAGCAGCCCGCCTCCAAAAGAACTATAAGTACCTTTACTACCATCTGCTTTTAGCGTATAATTTTGATACTTAACATAAGGAGCCAAATACAATCCGCTTAAAGCATTCTTTTTAGGATAAAAGCGATATTCAGGCGTTAGAGCAAATCCATTAAAATTCACATCTCCCACTTTCATACCTGTAAAAGCTACCCCCATTTGAAATGAAGAATTTTCTGCCAATTTATGCTCATAAAATACAGAACCGGTTCTTAAAATTAAGCTCAACGGATTAACCTTAATGGTATTTTTAGCATCCGTACCAGAATTAGAATCTTGTGCCTGTAATTTGGTCAGGCATGAAACTACCATAGCGGTAAGTAGTAAAATCTTTTTCATCAATATAAATTATTTATTCCTTCACCGTACGACTAAAAACAGATCAATGTTACATATATCATATTTTTAAAGTTAAGCCCGTATTATAATTGATTTTTAGTAGGTTTGCGGCTGCAAATTATCATCTTTAGATGAGCAATACCATTAGAATCAAAACCGCCTTAATATCAGTATTTTATAAGGATAATCTTGAACCTTTAATCTGGCAATTAAATCAACATGGAGTTGCATTTTATTCGACGGGGGGGACGGAAAAGTTTATTCGTGATTTGGGCGTTGATGTTATTCCAGTTGAAGATTTAACCGGCTACCCTTCTATTTTAGGTGGACGTGTAAAAACCTTACATCCTAAAGTTTTTGGAGGCATACTCAATCGCCGTGATTTAGAAGAAGACCAGGCGCAAATTGTACAATACGAAATTCCCGAAATTGATTTGGTAATTGTAGATTTATATCCATTTGAAGAAACAGTAAAATCTGGTGCATCCGAAGAAGAAATTATTGAGAAAATTGATATTGGTGGAATTTCTTTGATACGGGCGGCTGCAAAAAATTTTAATGATGTGGTAATTATTGCCTCTAAAAATGAATACACTGCATTAGAAAATGTCCTTAAAGAAAACAACGGCTCCAGTACTCGCGAGCAACGCAGAGAATTTGCGAAAAGGGCATTCAATATCTCTTCACATTACGACACAGCTATTTTCAACTATTTTAACAACGACGATTCTTTACAGGTATTTAAGCAGAGTAAGCAAGAGGCTCAGATCCTACGTTATGGTGAAAACCCCCATCAGAAAGGTGTTTTTTATGGCGATCTCGATGCTATGTTTAGCAAAGTCAGCGGGAAAGAACTATCTTATAATAACTTAGTGGATATTGATGCCGCGGTATCCTTAATAGATGAATTTGCCACGCCTACTTTTGCTATCTTAAAACATACCAATGCCTGTGGAGTAGCATCGAGAAATAACCTGCTCAACGCCTGGAAGGATGCTTTAGCCTGCGACCCTGTATCCGCTTTTGGAGGAGTAATTATTTGTAATGAAGAAGTAGATACTCAAACAGCGCAAGAGATCAATAAATTATTCTTTGAAGTACTTGTTGCACCCTCTTTTAGCAGGGATGCCTTAGAAATTTTGAAAGAAAAGAAAAATCGTATCCTTTTAATACGAAGAAACGTAGAACTGCCGAAAAAACAGTTTAAAACCTTACTTAACGGAGTGATAGAACAGGATAAAGACCTGAAGATTGAAGGCATAGAGCAAATGAATCTGGTAACCAACCGTAAGCCTACAGAACAGGAACTTGAAGATTTGTTCTTCGCTAACAAGATCGCGAAACACACGAAATCAAATACCATTGTTTTGGCCAAAAATAAGCAACTTTTAGCAAGTGGCGTGGGACAAACTTCGCGGGTAGATGCTTTAAGGCAGGCTATAGAAAAAGCAAAATCGTTTAATTTCGAACTCAAAGGCTCGATAATGGCTTCCGATGCTTTTTTCCCTTTTCCCGATTGTGTTGAAATTGCAGCAGAGGCTGGGATTTCAATGATCGTACAGCCAGGAGGTTCTATTAAGGACCAATT
>JANWIB010000012.1 GCA_025450155.1 Sphingobacteriaceae bacterium | reverse complement strand
TAATATGATCTGCTTCAATACGATATCCTAGCTTATTATAGTATTCCGCCAGTTTCTGCCGATAGGAAAGAAACCCCTCTGAAGGGGTGTAGGCCCATACCTTAAATGAAATATTTTTGATGGCATTCAGTATGATTTCGGGAGTCTGAATATCCGGCTGCCCTATATTAAGATGGTAAACGATTTTCGCTTCTTTCTTGGCCTGGTCTGCATAAGGAGTAAGCTTTCTTATCGGAGAAGTAGGCATCCGTTGACCTTTATTTGAAATTTTTGGCATATACAAAAATAAAAAACCTCTCCGGTTATGCCGAAGAGGTTAGTAATATTCGTTGTAGTTTAGTGTTAACTATTATTACCGCTAACTACCTCGCCTTTAATGTATAACATCTTAACAGGAGTTTTGGCGTTTGATTTAATGGTTACCGCTTTGCTAAATGGTTGTACGGCGGAAGCATTAAACGTTACGGTAATTACTCCGTTCTCACCTTTTTTAACCGGAGTAGTGGTATACTTGGGTACGGTACAGCCGCAAGTAGACTCCACATTCGTAATGATCAAAGGCTCATCACCAATGTTTGTAAATTTAAAATCATAACTAACGGGTTTTCCTTGCGGAATCTTACCAAAATCATGCGATTCTGTTTCAAACTTAAATTCCGGTGGATTGTCTGTTCTTAAAGCAGTCATCGTTGTAAACCCAATGATTACTGCAACTAAAATCATAATTTTTTTCATTTCAATGATCTGTTTACACAAATGTACTGTTTTTTACTTTAATTCAAAAAATGTTCTTATACTATAATTTACAAGTTTCATTAAGGACGTAGATTTTATTATTTTTGGCAGCATGTCAGCAACCGAGACTAACCATTTAAATATTAAAGAGCTTTCTTTCGATGATTTTAAAAAGATTGTTATAGCTGATTATAAGACAGCTTTTGAGAGTCGGCAGGTCAGCTTATTGGGTCGTAAAGAGGTACTTACCGGCAAGGCTAAATTTGGCATTTTTGGCGATGGTAAAGAGGTGGCGCAAATTGCTATGGCCAAAGCTTTTCGAAAAGGTGACTGGCGTTCGGGATACTACCGGGACCAAACATTTATGTTTGCTACCGGCATGACTACCATTACGGGTTTTTTTGCCCAATTGTATGCTAATCCTGATCTTAAGGCAGAACCTTCGTCTGGAGGAAGGCAAATGAATGCCCATTTTGCTACCCGGAGTATTCATGCCGATGGAAGTTGGAAGAACCAAACAGAAATGCTGAATTCTTCCTCTGATATTTCAACCACAGGCGGGCAAATGGCTCGTTTAATTGGTTTAGCACATGCTTCAAAATTCTATCGTGATAATCCGGAACTGTCGCACCTAACAGATTTTTCTATTAGTGGAAATGAAGTTGCTTTTGGCACTATAGGTAATGCTTCCACCTCAGAAGGGGTGTTTTTCGAAGCCATCAATGCTGCCGGCGTTCTGCAAATTCCGTTGGTAATTTCCATTTGGGATGATGATTATGGAATTTCTGTTCCTAATAAATATCAAACCACTAAAGAAGATATTTCGGAGGTTTTAAGGGGTTTTCAGCGAGATGGAAAAGGAGAGGGATTAGAAATATTTAAGGTAAGAGGATGGGACTATCCGGGTTTGTGCGAAACTTACGAAAAAGCCGTTCAAATTTGCCGGGAAAACCATATTCCGGCAATGATTCACGTTACTGAAATGACCCAACCTCAGGGACATTCAACATCAGGATCGCACGAACGCTATAAATCTAAAGAACGATTAGAATGGGAGGCCGAATACGATTGCATCATTCAGATGAGGAAATGGATGACAGAATCTGCCATAGCAACCGAAGAAGAACTTGAAGAATTGGAAAAAGCCGCTAAAGAGTATGTACGTACCTGTCAAAAAACTGCCTGGAACGAGTACTTAACGGTAATAAAACAAGAAGCGGAAGAGGTTGTCAATTTGCTGCAAAATGTTGGTAACAATCAGTTAAACGCAATCGCACAGGAATTGCATGGCACGATCGATTTGACCAGAAAGGATATTGTAAGTGCGGTGAGAAAAGCTATCAGAGCCTTAAGATTTGAAAATATTCCCATAAAACAGCAGCTTTTAAATCTTTATAAAGAACAGAAAGAAGTAAATAGCGAGCGATATAATTCCAAATTATTTACGGGTGGAATAGAATCGCCTTTGAATATTGCGGTAATCGATCCCCAATATGATGAGAATTCAAAAATGATTGATGGACGTGAAGTGTTAAATGCCTGTTTTGATGAAAACTTCAGTCGTGACCCACGTATTGTGGCCTTTGGAGAAGATGTAGGGAGTATCGGAGATGTTAACCAGGGATTTGCCGGCCTTCAACAAAAATATGGATTAATGCGTGTTGCCGATACCGGCATTCGCGAAAGCACGATCATTGGACAGGGAATTGGGTTATCTATGCGTGGTTTAAAGCCTATTGCGGAAATTCAATACCTGGATTATTTGTTGTACGGCTTGTTTGTTATCAGCGACGACTTGGCCAGTTTGAGTTACCGAACTAAGGCGGGGCAAAAAGCGCCGCTCATTATTCGTACACGTGGACACAGGTTGGAAGGAATCTGGCATTCGGGTTCTCCAATAGCCATGATTTTAGGCTCTATGCGGGGGATACACATTTGTGTGCCCCGTAACATGACGCAAGCTGCTGGTGTGTATAATACCCTGCTTCGCTCGGATGAGCCTGCCTTGGTTATTGAGTCGCTTAACGGTTACCGCCTAAAAGAAAAATTACCCTCTAACGTAGGCGAGTTTACTGTTCCTTTAGGTAAAGCCGAAATTATTAAATCAGGAACAGACATCACGATTGTTTCATACGGATCAACCTTACGGATAGTAACCGAAGCGGTACCCGAATTGGAAAAATTGGGAATCTCAGTCGAAATTATTGATCCTCAAACTCTTCATCCTTTTGATTTGGATCAGGTTTGTGTTCAGTCGCTTAAAAAAACCAATAAGATTTTGGTAGTAGATGAGGATGTTCCCGGAGGTGCTTCCGCATACATTATGCAGCAAGTACTGGAAGTGCAAAAAGGATATTATTACTTAGATGGCGCTCCCCGAACGCTTACTGCCAAAGAACATCGACCTCCGTATGGCTCCGATGGAGATTATTTCTCCAAACCTTCGGTAGATGACGTGGTAGAAATCGTTTATTCGATGATGAATGAAACCAATTCAGGAGATTTTCCGGAGTTATTCTAGTTTACTTAGGGGATATAATAAGTTGTTTGGACGTTATTGTTCAAAATCCTATCAAAAATTTACTTTTGTGCTTTCTTAGAGGCTAAATATGAGTATTTCAAAAACATACAATCCGCAGGAAACGGAAAATAAATGGTATCAATATTGGCTTGATAAGAAATTTTTTCATTCCGTTCCAGATGATCGGGAACCCTACACTATTGTAATACCCCCACCTAATGTTACCGGCGTATTGCATATGGGGCATATGCTAAATAACACCATTCAGGATGTGCTGATACGTAGAGCTCGTATGCAGGGAAAAAATGCTTGTTGGGTCCCCGGCACCGATCATGCTTCTATTGCTACTGAAGCGAAGGTAGTGGCCATGCTTAAGGAAAGAGGGATCGAGAAAAAGGATTTAAGCCGCGAAGAATTTTTGAAATACGCTTGGGATTGGAAAGAGAAATACGGCGGAATCATCTTGGAGCAGTTGAAAAAATTAGGCGCTTCCTGCGATTGGGATCGTACTCGCTTTACGATGGAGGAAAACCTTTCTGAAGCAGTGATAGATACATTTATTCATCTCTATAAAAAAGGATGGATCTATCGTGGCGTACGTATGGTGAACTGGGATCCGAAGGGTAAAACTGCGGTTTCCGACGAAGAAGTTATCCGTAAAGAAGTCAATCAGAAATTGTATTACATCAAATACAAAGTTTCTGGCGAAAATAATGATGTCATTATTGCCACTACCCGCCCCGAAACTATTATGGCTGATACTGCCGTATGTATTAACCCCAACGATGAACGCTATAGCCATTTAAAAGGGAAAAAAGTACGCATTCCGCTCATAAACCGCGAAATCCGAATCATAGAAGATGAATATGTGACTATGGAATTTGGAACGGGCTGTTTAAAAGTGACCCCTGCTCACGATTTAAATGACTATGAGTTGGGTTTAAAGCATCATCTTCCGGTAATTGATATTCTAAATGATGACGGTACCTTAAATGAAAAAGCGGAGATTTTAATGGGTGAAGATCGTTTTGTTGCCCGTAAGAAAATTGCAATTATGCTTGAAGAAGCCGGACATTTAGAAAAAGTGGAAGATTATAAATCGCAAATTGGGTTTTCTGAACGTACCGATGCAGTAATCGAACCTAAACTTTCTATGCAGTGGTTTTGCAAAATGGATGAAATGGCAAAACCAGCATTAGATTATGTGCTTAAGGGCGAAGTGAATCTTATTCCTGACAAATTTATTAATACGTATCGTCACTGGATGGAGAACGTGAAAGACTGGTGTATTAGTCGCCAGTTGTGGTGGGGACAACAAATACCGGCCTGGTATAATGAAAAAGGTGATTGGGTGGTTGCGAAAACCAAATGGGAAGCCGAGGAGCAGTTCAAAAAATTGAATTTAGCCTCGCAAAACTTAAGGCAAGACGAAGACGTGGTAGATACCTGGTTTTCTTCCTGGTTATGGCCTATTTCGGTTTTCGATGGATTTAAAGATCCGGCTAGCCCGGATATCAATTACTATTATCCTACAAACGATCTGGTTACTGCACCTGAAATCTTGTTTTTCTGGGTTGCACGAATGATTATGGCGGGACATGAATTCAGGGGGAAAGCGCCATTTAAAAATGTGTATCTAACCGGGATTGTTCGGGATAAAATTGGACGAAAAATGTCTAAATCATTAGGTAACTCGCCTGATCCGATTGATTTGATTGAGAAATATGGAGCAGACGGGGTACGTGTAGGTATGTTGCTTTGTTCTCCAGCCGGAAATGATTTGATGTTTGACGAATCTTATTGTGAACAGGGCAGAAATTTCGCTAACAAAATCTGGAATGCATTCCGATTGGTTAAAGGCTGGCAGGTTGATAATCATTTATCAACTGCAAATACCCAAGCAATAACCTGGTTTGAAAATCGTTTTAGCGAGGCGCTTTTCGAAATTGAAGAAAATTTTATTCAATATCGGATTTCGGATGCTTTAATGGCTATTTACAAATTAGTATGGGACGATTTTTGTTCCTGGTATTTGGAAATGGTAAAACCAGCCTATCAGCAACCGGTAGATCAACATACGTTCGAAAGTACTAAAGGGTTTTTTGAGAAAATATTAAAGCTGATCCATCCCTTTATGCCCTTCTTGTCCGAGGAGTTATTCCATGACGAAATTTTTGACGAGCGTCAAGAAAAAGATTGTTGCATTGTTGCCAAATACCCTAAGCCAGGAGCGATAAACGTAGATAGTATTCAACAAATGGAGGTGATAAAGCAGGTGGTGTCAGAAATACGGAATATCCGTAATTCCAAACAAATATCACTTAAAGAGCCCCTCCCTTTAGCTATTAAGGTTAATTCGAATATTCCTTATTCTGAGTATGAACGTGTTATTTGCAAACTGGCTAATATTAGTGAGATTAGTTTTGTAAAAGATAAACTAAGTGGGGCTTCGACATTCCTTTCGGGGAGAGATGAATTTTTTGTCATATTAGAAGGTAATATGGATGCGGATGCTGAGCGTGACCGCATTGCGAAAGAATTAGAATATTTGCGGGGATTCCTGAAATCAGTAGACGCGAAGCTCTCTAACCAACGTTTTGTGCAAAATGCCAAGCCCGAAATTGTAGCTACCGAACAGAAGAAGAAGGCGGATGCAGAAGCGAAGATTATTATCTTAGAAGAAAGTCTCCAGGTTTTAAAGTAATGATATTGATTAATGAATAAGGATAATTTATAAGACGATATAAAAGGTTATTGTTAATTAACCCGCAATATCAATCTTTTTAAATTTCAATTTACCCTTCACCATATTAAAAGTCCAACGTTCCATATACTCCGGGCACATATCATCATCAGAAAGTTTAATATCGGTTCTTGTGTTTGTAAAGGAGGAAATGATGATTTCGTTGTTTTTGATAACAATTTCGTAAGTATAATAGCACTCGTCTTTTTTATCTTTTGGGATAATTTTTCTTGTTAATTCGTTTTGGGTTTTTAGCTTATTCAGATCAAGGTACTTCAAAACATCGTGTAAATTGCTTGAAATACTTCTATGGTAATATTTTATAAAAGCATCCTTATCAAAGGGTGAGTTAATATTTGGTTTTCCATCTAATTCAACCTTTATTTTAAAATCGCGGTCAGTAATAGGAAAACTGAAAAAGCCAGCAACACTTTCCTTATGTTCTTGTAAAACAGCTGTTTTTAAATTTTTCAACTGGCTTAATAAACTATCCCGGGTTATAGTTTGGCCATTGATAAGAGTAATTGGAAAAATAAAAGTGAGTATAAAAACAATACCCCTCATTAGCATTCTTTTTTCTTTAGCGAGCTATCAGCTTGCTGTAG